>JBEVXV010000306.1:0-13121 GCA_040505915.1 Sedimenticola sp.
TAGACACCAGAAACCCTCACGAAATCGGCCAGGGTTTGACGCCCCTCCTGGTCGGTAAACTGGCTGAGGGTATCGTAGGGTTTGTTGAATAAGATTAGCCGGGACATCTACGGTGTCTCTTATTTGGCTGCTGAAGGGCTGTCGCCGTTGATTGTTTGAGTCGCTGCAGCAAACTCCGTGTAGCTCAAGTCGAAGTGTGCGCCAAACGCCATGAGGGTATTAATCCTATTAGCGGAGTTGGAGCTTGAGAGGCCAAGCTCCTCCTTGATGAGGGTACGCAGTTCTGTATCCAGTGCACGAAACCAGTAGCTATTCCTGACTGTGCTGCGTACACCGGGATCAGTTTGGTTCCACAGTATGAGCAGACGTCGACGGCTGGTATCGTCCCAGGTATTACTTCTTACAAACGCTTTTATACCATTCTCCAAGTCCATTTTTTGAGATGTTGTGTTCGCAGGCTGTTTAACAGTAGAAGTTTGCTGTTGTGATAAACCGTTTTCATCTATTCCCGATTTATCATCTACCTCCATCAACAGTTGGAAGCCTAAAATGGCAATAGTGAGTGCTATCACCACTATTGCAATTATCAGTACTAAAGGGGCTTTATCGGGGAGTGTAGGGGCCGGTGAACCAAGTGCTGGTTCAACCGTCTCTGCTTTACCTGGATGTGAAGGCTGAGTGAACTTGTTAGATGTCAATCTATCCAGTAGCCTCGCCCTTCGACTACGATAGGTAGGCTTGTCAATCCTGCCGGTGGTAAAGGCGTGGACAAGTTGACGAAGAGAGAGTTGAGGCTCGGTGTGAGGCATCGCGCTAAAGTTTTATCTCCCTTAACAGACGGAATCCGGTCAGCTCATCCGCACCGCCTGTATGGTTACGTACCAGAGTGATGCTGCAGTTACCGGCAGGATCGTTATAGTGGCCTCCTACAGCCTTGGAGCCAGAGCCGCTAAGAATCAGTTCTTGAACATTACCAACATAGTTATATAACCCCCATGAATTTTGCGGCGCTGTGTTGACATTAACCGGTGAACCTCCCTTCACCGTTGCCCCTCCGCTGAGCAGCAAGCAGTTGAAATCCGATCCGGCAGTCTTTTTGCCCAAGGCGGTGGCGGCATGTGCCCACTCATCTTGATTGGGCAGGCGGTAAGTGGCACCGGTTTTTCCGGACAGCCATGTGGCATAATTTCTCGCCTCGCTCAGTGTGATGCCGGTCACCGGCAGTTTTCTCTCTTTTCCAGAGATTGCCGTGCAGGCGCGGCTCAGCTTGCAATAGAGATTATAGTCGCCAATGGAGATCTCATAACGGCCGATGGCATAGGGTGTCAAGTGTCCACCGCCAGATGGCACCACCACCATAATGGGGCCTTTGCTCTTTCCGCCAAGAAGGTCGGAACAGCGGAATTTACTGCTGCGCTTACCATACCCCGCAAACTTTGGATTACACCTCTCCTTGTACCCGGTAGTCGTCGTCACCTTGGTCTTACTGAGTTCAGCCACTCGTTTTTTGTAAGTTGTGTTGTCTTTCCAGATGGCCAGTGCCTGTTCCAACTGCGCTTTAGCCCCGGCCCGATCCTTTGCTTTCAATGCCTGTTCGTATTTGCCAAAAGCAGCTTCAGCTTGTGCTCTCTTTTTCTCCAGCTCTTTTGACAGGTGCATCAGGTCTGGGTGGCCAGCCTCTTTGCGCTTTGCTTCATCCAATAATTTGCGGGCTGCGCTGAGCCGTCCCGCCTTGACTTCGGAGCGACCCTTGGCGGCGATGACCGACGGTTGTGGCGGCTGCTTGATGGTGATGCTCTGCAGCTTTTGGCTGTCGGGGAGCAGTTTTCGTGCAGCATCGAGGAGTTGCTGTGCCGCTTTGGCGTCACTCATCTTATCTATACGTTTGGCGAGAACGGTTGCGAACTCATCAGCGGCTTTCGGATAACGCTTCGGATATTGTTGCTCCAGTGCCTCCAGCCGTGGCTTCAGGCTGCCTAGTTTAGCTGCCGTTGTTTTTGCAATTGCAGTGCGCGCAACCTTGACGGCAGCCTCCTGACGATACTTTTCCAAACTATCCTGCAGAGCAGACAGGGAGGGGGCGACCTCAATGCCGTTCTCAATAAGTTTGATGGCGCCGGTGAAATCATTACGTTTAGCCCTGCGTTCGGCGAGTCGCTGATAGGCCCTACCGATGGCTTCCGGGCCGGTAGTGGTCAGGAAGGGATCATTTGCTCCAAGTTGACCACGCAACTGCTCCAGGGTTTTGAGTGCTTTGGTCGTATCGTTAGCCTTGGCCTGAGTGAGTAGGGACTGTTTTGCCCCTTCCAGTCCGGCCAGGCGAGCACGCTCCTGGTTCTCTTTCTCCCAAGCCTGCTCATCCGCCTGCAGTGCGAGTTGTTCAGTGTTGAAAGCTGTCTGCATGGTAGGGGCGAACCGTTGCCCTTGTTGCAACAGGGCACCTGCTTTGGCGAACTGTTTGCCCTCGCGCTCTTTGAGCGCTTGATCCAGATAGAGGCGTCCGGTACGTTCACGGGCGTCAACCAGCCAGGGATCTTCTGCTGTGATTCGGTTTTCCAGTTTTCTGAGTGCATCAGTCAGTTCTGTGACCCAGCCATTGGTATATTTTGCATTGGCGATAAGTTGTTCGATATCGGCCTTGCGATCCTTGATCTCACCGGCCTGCTTGGCAATGAGTCTACTGCTGCGCTCTTCGTGGCCTCCCTGGGACTTGCTTAACTTCAAATCCAGGGCTTCAAAATTGATATCAGAGAGCTGATTGCTGAACTCTTCCAACAGGCTCTCTCCCTGAGTCCACTCCTGATTGGAGATCAAGTTGCTCAGGCGAGCTTCAAGTAGTGATTGCAATCCCTTTTCAGCTTGGCCCAGCAGGACGTCGTTGGGGTTCAGTGATCTCAGTTGCCTCAGTGGATCGTTCAATACCCGGTAATCATCCAGGGTTTTGGCTATCGGGATTTTTTGCTGCAAATTTTCCCGCAGGCCGGCGAGCATACCCTGGTTCTTAGCCTCTTTTTGTGTGATCTGAATTCTCGCTTGGATATTTGAGAGGGCTACGTCACTGGGAAAGATTGCAAGACCCGTTTGCACATAGCGGTCCGCCTGCTTATATTCCCCTTTGTCCAAGGCTGTCGTTGCCTGCCGGGTATAGGCGACTGCCAGTCGCTGGTCGGTCAATAGGGAGTGTTTGGGGTCAAGCTGCTCCAGGGTGAGTAATACATCGGCGACGTCATCCCTGTCGTGAGTGGGGAGGAGACGTCCCGCCGATAGGTGTTCGTTGAAACGGCTGTCCAGCTCATTTAACAGATTGTTACGGGCCTCATCCATACGCTGCTGGGTCTTGAAGACCTGAACCGAGTCAGGATAGAGTGCGCTCACCTGAGCCAGAAAACCTTCGGCGGTGAGATAGTCGTAACGCTTCTCCTGAGGTGCGAAGGCGATGTCTGCCTGCCCCTGGTAGTAGGCAAGGACAGCGTCTTTCCCTTCTGTGAGGATCTCCTGCCTGAGATCCGGGGGCATCTTCTTCACTGTTTCCAAAGCTTCTCGGATCTGTTCCGCCGAACCGCTGCTGATGACACCTAAAAGTTGCGCCATCGCCTTATTGGCAAGGTTTTGTTGGCTCTCTTGGTTAAGATCCTCGGCACCCTTCAGGATGGATGGAATTTGCGGCGGTGCGGCTTGCTCAATGGCAGTGATCAGCTCATCCACTCTGCGCTTTTCCAGGTACTGTGGTAGTAGCACCCAGGTAAGTAATCCAGCTCCAACTGCGGTGAGGCCAATGATCAGTGGAAGGTGGGATTTACGGAAACGCAGATCCTCCAGGAACGCCTCTACCGATGGGGTGCGGTCCTGACGTTTGAAGGCGAGCCCCCGCTCTAGCCCCCGCCATTGACGGGAACTCAGCCCCTTGATACGAGCGGGGTTCATGCCATCATGCATCGCCTTATTGGCGGGTGTACGACCAAAGGGGCGGGTGCCGGACAATAGTTCATAGGTGACAATGGCTAGGGCGTATATATCATCCCTTGGGTCTGGCTCATCACCCTCAAGCATCTCCAGGCTGGCATAAGTGGGAGTAAGCGCCCCCAGAGTACCGGCATCGAAGACGGTCGTCTCACCTTTGACATCCATACCCTTAGGCTTAGCCGCCCGGGCGATGCCGAAGTCGAAGACCTTGATATCACCATCATCGGTGAGAAAGACGTTACCCGGTTTGAAATCTGAGTGAATGATGCCGGGTTTGTGGTTATGCCCGGCGGCCAAAGCCAGGCCCATCTTTTTCACCTGATCAATGGCCTCTCTTGGCGGCATGCCGCTTCCATGAAGTTCCTTGATCAACTGGTCCAGGGGTTCTCCCTCGAGAAACTCCATGGCGATGAAATAGTTGCCGTTCTCATCCTTATCGAAATCAAAAATACCGATAACATTCGGGTGCTTCAGATCCTGTGCCTTGCGGGCTTCACGCTGCAGGGCTATGAGTGACTCTTCATGCTGCTTGAAACTCTCATTCAGTAGCTTCAGGGCGACATAGGGATGCCGATCCCTGGCTTCGACCTTTCGTTTGTCCAGCGCTTTGAAAACCACACCCATACCACCACGGCCGATCTGCTCCTCCAACACAAAACGATCCTTGAGAACGTCACCAACAACCGGTTCGTTGGTTATATGGCGGGTGGAGGTGCGTATGCCCGTGGTGGAGGGTGGTGATGTTCCCGTTGTCGGTGAAGCCGCTCCGCCGGTGGTGGATGGCGGCGGCCTGCTGGTGATTCTTGTACGCTCCTCCTCGGAGGTACCTGGTGCAGCCGTGGCGATTCGTGTGGCATCCCCATCGATTGGTGGGGCGGTGCTACCGCTTGCTGGCCCGCTGGTGTTGATGCGTGTACGGTCGGCCTCTTCCTCGGCAGCGGATTCGGGCGACCCGCTAGTGGATGGTGTCTCATCCGGTGTCAATACACCCTGCAGATGAAAGCGAAGGGTGTTGTACAGCTGTGGCGGCAAGCGCCCACTACGATAGAGCCCTTCGAGACGGGTGATGAGTTCAGGGATTTGTGTCGGATCATCTGAAGCAATTTCATCCACACCCTGGAACAGACCGGCAAAATCAATTCTGCCTTGGGTAAATGCCTCCAGTATTTCTGTGACCTCCGACATATTCGATTAGGTTATCCGTTTTTCCGCTCTGGCCAGGACCACAGAAACATTGTCGCGTGCGCCACGAGACAGGGTGAGGTCGATAAGAGCCTGATTGATCTCCCGCATGGATTCGGGTCTTGAGAGCATGGCGGCGATTTCACGATCCGTCACCTCTTTGTTGAGGCCATCACTACAGAGCAGAAAGATATCACCTTCCAGGATCGCATAGTCGAGCAAATCCACGATCAGTTCATCCATCGCGCCTACGGCACGAGTGATGATGTTGGCAGAGGGGTGGTTCTCCACGTCGTCCCGAAGCAGAAGCCCCTGTTCCACCAGCTCTTCGACCTCGGTGTGATCGCGGGTCAGCTGCTTTAGCTGACCATCACGAAAGCGATAGGCGCGGCTGTCGCCAACCCACAGTAGCAAACAGACCGTTTCATAGGCGAGCAGGGCGACCACGGTACTGCCAATGGTGGTGTCGCCGCCTCGCCGAATCGCCTCATCAAGCAACTGTCTGTTGATCGCTTGCAGGCTATCCTCCAGCAGGTCAACAGTATCGCTGAGAAGGTCTGGGAGAAGGAGCCGTTCCAGCGTGGTGACAATAGTACTGCTGGCGAGATCACCGGATGAGTGTCCCCCCATGCCGTCTGCCACCACCCACAAGCCCGCATCAGGGCGGTCAAAGCAGGCATCTTCATTGATTTTCCGGACCTTTCCTACATGGGTAATCGCAGAGGAGTCCCATTGAAAGCTGTTACTTGGATGGTTCATATGCTCTCAGCCCATCCCTCCTATGAGGTGCTGTCGTCGTCGGCGTTGAAATCTTCCCAACCCCACTCTGCCCAGTTTCCGCCCAGCAGACCGGCGTAGCCTTCTATGGGGGGGAAGCCCTCAGTAACAAGCAGCGATGGCTGGATATGCTCGGAGCCGTGGGTCCACCACAGACTGTGGGCGGGCATGAGTCTCTTCAGCAGGATCTGGTTGAGGTTATTTGTAGCGATATCGAAGTTGTCCAAAGAGGGCAGTTCGAAGTGCCAGGCGGGCTTGGTCGCGCGTTGTTTGCTCGTCGTCTGCAACTCAGCTGGCTGAGCGGGCAGTCCGAGGGATTCGACGCCAAGGTCAAAGGCCTCAAGCTCATAATCCTCCTGCAAGGCGCCAAGTGCCAACTCTTCACAGCGGTTGAACCAGGGTTCATTGTCGGCGGCAAGCGTCATTAGATTGCATCCATCGCTTAACGGCGCTGCCAGGGTAAGAGGAAAGTAGCGGCCCACTCGGTCGACGCTGGGCATGAGGATACCGGTCCAGGCGCTGTCGCCACAGAGACCAGGTGATAGCGCAAAACGCCAGAGTGGACTGGTCAGGTAGATATTCAGCCAATCATCAGCCAGCTGTTCACGACTGTCGGCAATGGCGTTTTGTAGCCACCGATCCCATGGGTCGATAAAGGTTCGTGGTAGGCGTCGAGAAAGAAAATCCCCATGTTTTGGCAGCTTGCCAAAAAAGCCTGTCTTTGCCTCTGCGGTGTTGGTTACAGCTTCGGACAATTGAACGACTCCAACATCTGCATGTGGAAGGGGTTGATGACGCTGTTGGCCTTCAACTCCAGTTCGATTTTATGACCTTCCCGGGAGAAGGTGACGAGAAAACGATCTGCCAAGGGGGTCTCTTTCACATCGGCGTCTTTTAGTAGCTTAAACCAACCCCATACACCCTCTTCAACCTGGCTGGAGGTGCTTCCATCGACATCTTCAAACAGAATTTTGCTGCGACCGGTGGTGCCATCGGGAGGAGGCCAGGTCAGTTTTGTGGTGCGGGCCGGACCGTGGCGGTAGGCCAGTTTTTGACCATCCAGATCGAGTACGAAACGGGAGGATTTGGAATCCAGGAATACGGGTTTGAGACCGAACTGAATCCTGGGCTGTTTCCCGCCGCCGGCGAAGAAGGTGTCACGGATCTTAGCGATCTCCTCGAACTGTCGAAGTACGCGATTGGACGCTCCCATGGGGTGTCCATCGGTCTTGCGCCAGCGCCAGGGACTTCTGTTAGTGTCGGCGAAAGGCTTGATATGCTCATTGAAGAAGCTGTCTATGAGCTGGCCGGGTCCGAAGAAATTGGCAAAGTCCTGCAGTGTAACCTCTCTGGCTCGATCCTTAGAGAGAGGGAAGCGCCCCTGAATACCTGTCTTACAAAGAGGTAGAACATCTTGTGCCCACATCCGCGACAGCTGGTTTTTGGTATCGCCAACGACAACCTTTCGCCCTCTGTCAGAGAGGGCGAGAACCCAACTGTTGACCGGCTTGGGTAGGCGTCTGGCTCTGCGTTGCAATGTTTTTATTGGATCTTTACCACCACCGGCTCGCTGTTTTGCCGCACTCAGGCCACCACCGGCGGCTTCAAGGTCGGAGAGATAAGCAAACAGGTCGGCAAGATCGCCGATCAAACCATCCAGTGGCGCCGGACTGTCCCCTCGTTTCTGGCTCAAGGCGTTAAGATCCTCAAACTGTCTGTCGACCAAGAGGGCTGGGGATTCCGCCTTGGCAAAGCCACCGCCAACACCGGCGGTATCGGCAGCACTCATAAGCCGTTCGAGGCGGTTCTTCTGAGTGGATGCCGTCATGCTTACCACAGCGGCGCCTTCTGCTACACCCTTGAGCATACCGGCGTCCGGTAACCCGGAAGTTCCACCGGTGGGCGGGCGGCTTAGGGAGGTATTTCTCTCCACCGCCGTCAACAGTTTGCGCAGAGGTGTTGATGGCCCGGATGCCACATCCAACACCTCAACGGTGTGGCTGAGGCTGCGCAGTTTAACAATACTCAGATTACCCAGCAGTCGACGCCATTGGGCGATGTAGTCCTCAAGATAGAGCTCCTCAACCTCCTGCATGGCACGTGACAACTCGATTTTGCTGGGGTCGTTTCCGATAGCATCATCATCAAGAACCCAGCTCTCCTTAAAGGTCTCTGTGGTGATATCGAGGTTGGCCGGTTTGAAGAGTTCGTAGTAGCCACTGTGAGTGTAGAGTGCGGCAATACGCGCTGATTGCAGGTCACCATCTGAATAGGTGAATACAGCATCACCATGACGTCCTAAGGCACTACTTAATAGGAAGTCACGACTGTGGTCTGCTGCTGCCTCTTTCTGGATGCGGGCATAGATTTGGCGTGAAAGGGGTACCCGTGTCAAGACCAGTCTAGCCTGCTGCACCAGGGACTCATTTAGTGGCAGTGGCTTGAAATTGCTGTTGAGCAGGGTGTCGAGATGGGCCAGTAGCCTGTTCTGCTTGTCACTCTGATCAGGCAAGCTATTGGCCCAGTCCAAGGACATGAAGAGTTTAACATCGTCTGCTTGGAGTCGCTCCGGATGACCCAGCATTAGATAGGTTCTCAGGGCTTCCCGTAACAGATCCTCCTGTCCGGTGTTTTGCAAAAACTCCTCCAGCCTGGCACCCAGGGAGTAGAGGAAACGGCCATCCAAGACCCGCTGGTAAGCTCCGTGGGCCGCTGGGTCTAGCTTTTTGCCTTGGTACAGCCCCATGCCCATCAGCCAGGGCACATCTTTGCCGTAAACCTCACTGGCACTGCGAACATCGTCGAGACTCGACAACAGGATATCGAAATCAGTAGTGCGGTAGGGGAGGTCGGGGATCTCCTGCTGGTAGCGTCCGACCTTTGCCTCCAGATTGGAGATTCCGGTTTGGTTTTGAGTAAAGCTGGTGGTCCAGGCCAGGGCGGTGAGTACCGTCAGGATCAGTGCTCCGGCATAGGCTCCCCGCTGGAGCCAGGCCCGGCGCAGATCCGCTCCTCTGTTGGTACCCACCAGATTGGCCTCCGGAAAGGCTACTGCGCGAAACAGATCCTGGATAAAGTAACTGCGTCCACGTCCGCTAAAGGCAGGAAGGTTGACACGGTCAAGGCCGAAACTGGCGGCCAAGTTACCCATTAGGCGATCAATGGGTGTGCCCTCCTGGGTACCGCTTGTCATATAGACGCCTCGCAGCAGGGGGCGCTCCTGGTAACGGCTGGGACGGAAGATCTCGCCAATAAAACGGTTAACAGGCTCTTTTAGAGCGGCCATCTCCTGGGGGAAACCATAGATCAATGTACGCCGGTTGGTGTCCCGCTCCTGATGCATGCGCCACAGCATCCGGTCATTGGTACGCTGTAGCAGGGCATCGAACTCCCGCGGAAACAGGGAGACGACACCGTCGCCTTCCTGTCCTTCATCCAGAGGCAGGGTCAACCCCCAGACCTGAGCACGATCCTCACGGCCCAGGTCATCATAGAACTCGGTGAAACCCGCCACCAGATCGCATTTGGTGAACGTCATGTAGATCGGGGCGCGGATACCCAATCGTTTGCTCAACTCCTCGATGCGGTTACGAATGGCGCGGGCATGCATGTCACGCTCGGCTTCGGTCTGCAGCATCAGGTCTGCGATGCTGACGGCAATCAGAATACCGTTGATGGGGCGACGCTTACGGTGCTTCTTAATGAGGTCGAGAAAGCCTAGCCAGGCGCCAGCATCTGCAGATTCGTGGCTGTCCTGGGTGGTGTAGCGACCTGCGGTATCCAGTAAGATAGCCTCTTCGCTGAACCACCAGTCGCAGTTACGGGTGCCACCGACGCCGCGGATGGCATCGCGACCGAACTGGTCGGAGAGGGGGAAGTTGAGACCGGAATTGACCAGTGCGGTGGTTTTTCCTGAACCTGGCGGGCCGATGATGATATACCAGGGAAGTTCATACAGGTATTGACTGCCGCTGACCTTGCCGCCCTTGCGGGCTTTTTTCAGTACCCCCAAGGCTTCGTCGAAGCGCTCCTTAAGGATCTGCAGCTCCTCTTTAGACTGATCGCCCGCCGCTGACGTATCTGCCTGACTGATATCCTGCATCATCTCCTGATCGGCCTTTTTGGCCCGTGTCAGCGTCCACAAAAGACTGAGTATCCAGCCAAGCAGAACCATCAGGATGACAATCAGCCGCACCATTTCGCTCTCTAGCGGAACCATGCCGGCGATGGCGATCAGGGGGCCGATAAACCATATGATGATGCTCAGGGCGATAACACCAAGGAGCTGTATCACCCACTTTTTTTTGAAAAACTTGATGATAGTGCGCATCACTTTTCCAGAATTATCTCTACCCGGCGATTCTTTGCCCGGTTCTTGGGAGTGTCGTTTGGTACCAGGGGTTCGTTATCCGCCCGACCATCCGACGTTATCATTTGTGTGATAGCCGCGTTACCTTTGAGAAACGCAGTTACCGCCTCGGCACGGGCCATGGATAGATGCCAGTTGGAGGGAAAACGCACGGTATGGATCGGCACGTTGTCTGAGTGACCGGCGACGATGATATTGCCCTTCACCGTAGTGAGCGCATCAGCGATACGTTGCAACAGTGAATGGAAGGAGTTGCTGATCTGGGCGCTGCCCGAGCCAAATAGCCCCTTGTTACGCAGGCGAACGATAACATCAGCCGGATTGTCTATGACCTCCACCAGCCCTTGTCGTACCTCCTCATCAAGGAACCCGGCGATACGATCATAGAGTCCGGTTTCCAATGGCAGCGGCGGTGGCGCGGCGGCAAGCACCGCCTCGGGAGGCTCTTCGCGACCGATGGTGTAAAGTTCCTTGAATACCGGCGTGGAGGATTGATTGATGAAGTAGCTGAAAACAAGATAGGTGGCCAGCAACAGGGCACATGAGAGGGTGGCGACAACCCACAGGGGGATGTAGAAGCGCATGGTGTTGCGCATACCTTCCTCGCCACGCCAGTGGGGGGAGAGGTCGCGTTCAAACTCCCCACGTTGCCGACGAATGGTCTGGAAGAGGGTCTCGCGTACCTGCTCGAGGGTGCGTAGACCACCCTCAAGTACTCGATATTTTCCTTCGAATCCCATGCTCAAGCAGATATACATCAGCTCCAGCATATCGACGTGGCGTGCCGGCTCTTTCATCATACGTTCCAGGATGACGAAGAATTTTTCACCGCCCCAGGACTCCTGGTGAAAAAGGATCAGCAGGCTCTTGCCGCTCCAGGCACTCTGATTGCCCCAGGGGGTGTTGAGGACGGTCTCGTCGAGGATGGTGCAGAGGCAGTAACGTGCGGCGTGGATGGTCTCCCTATCACTATCCGCCGTTGCTGCACGTGACTCAAAAGAGCCGATCTCATCCTCCACATGTCTGCGTAGGCTCGACACGTCTCGGTGCGTTGCAGTGTTGCGCAGTTTTGTGATGAGTGACAACAGCGGGGAGGCGGCTGTTACCAGGGGATTGAGCCCGCGGTCAATGGTGTAGTCGCCGCCAACGGCGGCGGGCCTTTGCGGGGCAGGCTGATTTGATTGGGGAGGGGGTGTACCGCCGTTCGGCCGCCGGCCGCCGGGGGAGGGTCGGATGACGGTACGGTCACTATCGTCGCTGTCGGCACCGAAAAACGGATCATCTGTATTCACGGATCACTAACCCTTGATGGCCCAAAATTCAAGTTCAAGACCGGGGAACTCCCCGCCTATATGGAAGGCAAAGCCGCCGGAGGTCTTGAGTTGTTTCCACATTTCACTGTTGCGGTCTAGTTCAAAATAGTTAAATCCCGCATGGTATGGGATCTGGCGGGGTGCCACGGGCAAAGGCCTTGTTGCGATGCCCGGCAGTTGCAGATTGACGAGGTTACGAATCTCTTCAACCGGCCCGATCTTAACCTGGGTGGGAAAGCGGCTGCGCAGTACATCGGCCGCCACCTGGGCACCAACGGCCAGTACGAAGTTGGCACTGCTGAGCAGCTTGGGGTCTGGCACCACCGCGACGTAAATCCCATACTTGCGCTCCTGCAAGGGAATAGCGATGGCATTCTGTTCCAAGACCATGCTGAGAGACTGACGCAGTGCGGCCATCAATCCATTGAAGGTCATCTGCAAGTCATCGTGTCGGTACGGGGGGAGGGCTCCCGGGCGTTTGCCTTGGGCGGTAAAGGTTGAGAGTTCTCCCGCCACCTGGCCGCCGATTCGATAGAACTCTTCCGGATGTAGTCCCGTCATATCGACAAAGTGGGTGAACAGAGGCTCCAGCCTGTTGACGGCCTGTAGCATCATGAAGTCGGCAATCTCCGCAGCACCGCCGCGGCCAGACTCCGTTATACGACCCGCCAACGCTTCAGCACGATGATGCAGCAGACCCTGGAGCTCCTCCAGAAAACCGTGCAGCCTCGGGACTGCCCGGCAATCAAGGCTGGGGGGAATAAACTCGGTGTCGAGCAGAACATTCTTGTCAGCACGAATCTCGATTATTCTGAACAGTGGCATATCAATGAATGCACTGCGCTCATCCGCTTCCAACATCAGTTGCAGGCGTAAACCTCCGGTTTGCACTCCTGCATCCATGTCGGTGCCGGCATTGCTATCACTAATCTCCTGATCCCTCGGGATATAGCGTGCGAGAATCTCCGGGGTATTGCTTGCATCAGCCTCGACCAGACCGCTGCGACGTGCCGGCAACGCCAGATAGATGCGGGTGTTTCTTGTGTTTTCCGGGATATCGAAGATTTTCGGCGGCTCATCCTCTCCACCTATATCGAACGGGGTGCCGTCCGGCATCACACCGCTGCAGCTTTGGATCGAGAGCTTGCCCTGGGTTAGCAGATCCTGGTCAATGCGCAGATCCCGTATCCCCCAGCTATAGGCTCGAAGCGGGGCGCAACGGGACTCCAGCAGGTTTTCGATATAGCGGTCGTGCTGTTGAAAATGTTGTGGACGAAGGAACATGCCTTCCGTCCATACCACCTTGTTTCGCCAAGTCATGGCACTACCCGTTTCTAGAAATCAAATTTGGATTGGTTATCGTCGCCCGTTTTGCCTTTATCTTCAGCTGCGGGATCTGATACGGAGATCGCCGTTTCTCCCAGTCGAATGATAAAAGCGTTGGCTGCATGTGCGGTGATTGGGAGCACTGCACGCCAGCGCGACTGTTCCAGATCACGATAAGCGGCAACAATACC
>JBEVXV010000307.1:0-3684 GCA_040505915.1 Sedimenticola sp.
TAATTTCCCATTCCATACATCAATATTAACGCATTTGTTAATTTATTCAAGTGGAGATTGAGAATGGCTTATTTTTTTGGAAGCCTAACGCCCGCCTCACGGGGTAACAAAAGCAGAGCGGAGCGGAGCTTTTGTTTTTCCCGTGCAGGTATTTGTTATATTGCTGTTAATAAACAACTTCATCAATACCCGAAGTTTCTTCCAATGCTTTTTCTGCTACCACTTTCGCCTGTGCTGAAAACCTCTCACAATATTCTCTAATATTTTCAGGATAATTTGTTCTACCTGACTTTATAAGCTCTTTATATAGATAATCGTAATAAAAAAATAACAAGACTCTAACGCCAAATCTAAAGTGGGAAATGTATCAACTATCTTTTCATCTAGATCGTGCGCTATATATTCATTGCGATAATATTTCATGTGATTCCAGTAATCTGCCCAAGTTTTAGAATCAATATCTAAAGTCGATAAAAGTTCGCTTCTAAATTTTTCGTGATCAATGACAAGCTCCTTCCAGTGAGTAGGCTCTGCATTTGACCCATACAATTTGCACCATGACAATACGGCAAGATCTAGCAACCCACCGTATATTACACGCCAAAAATTTAGGTGTGGGCTGTCATTAACCGAGGTGAGCGCTTTCTTTAGATGTACATATCGAACTATGTCGACTATATGATCGATGTGCTTCAATATTAATTCTCTAGGATTCATGTTTTAAATATAACGTTTGAGTTTAGAGGCGCAGGCGCGTTTTATGCCTGCGTCACTCTCGAACGATTTGTTATATTTTTCTTCCCTTTTCACTGGAATTTCACCAGATCATCAGCAGGTTAAACCTGTAAGGGAGGTGGCTCTCCCAAGAAATGATGACATTTCTAGTTTGATGTTTGACGAATGACTTAGCTTTTCCTAATGCCTTAATAACCATAATCAAATCCTCCATAAGTTGAGTTGATAAATAACGGACAAATTCTGATAGTAAAAATTGCACCCAAAAATTAGTTGGGGTAACCATAAAAATAAAGCCTGCCATCATCAGTCTCAGGAGGCCACCCCTGAAAGACACATGTTGAAACATGTGTTTCGGCTGTTACAAATATAACGCTCAGCTAGCCGGTGGAGGCGCGTCAGCGCCGGAGTCCGAGCTGAGCTGTTTGTTATGTAGATTTTTAAGTAGAATCACAGATATTTTCTGATAATTTTACTCAACGCCGCATTGAATTCATCCGGTTTAACCTGTGGCACAAAATGTCCGACACCAGGAATAAGCGTTACACTTTCATGTAAAGCCGTCTCATTTCCTGTTGGAGCACCATTGATATTTTTAAGTCTATTATAATTGCCTTCCAAGCTAGAAGGAACGTTTTGTGCGGTCCATCTAAATATTTCGTACATTGCACTAACCCCCATCTCTTGGTTTGCACCTGAAAACTTCTTTACAATTGATGCTTTCAGTTCAGGGTTTACGCTAGGCGTAAACATAGACTGTACCATTTGCTGGGATGTACCAATGAAATCTTTTTTAAATGGCTTTACGAAACTTTCTATTTCGGCCTCAGAATTTGGATACTTAAATGGAGTGTAGAACGTATCTACCCCAACAACTGCAACTACTTTATGACCGAGTATTTTAGCTGCCTCTATGGATACAGGACCACCCATAGAGTGTCCAACAAGAATAACTCTATTTCCACCTACTTTATTAACTACTGCAGCTACATCTTCTCCAAAGGCAGACATTTTATATTCTTTCCGAGTACTGCCAGAAAGTCCATGACCAGCCAAATCTACCCACACTACCTTATGCTTATTAGAAAAATACTCGATCTGTGGCTTCCAGAATTTGTGACTACATGTCCAACAATGAACAAATACGACAATTGTTTCTCCTTGTCCTTTAACACCAAAAGTGATCGAACTTCCGTCTGTAGATGGCACTGTGGATATGACTTCCTGCTTTTGATGTTGGACAGATGTACATCCCACCACCACCACCAATACCAGTAGAACTGAGAACGTTTTGCACAATAAATAGTTACTTTTATTCATTAGTTTTCTCGTAAGTTACGATTGTTGAGTTTTTACACACATAACGCCCAGCACAGCCGAGAGGAGCCGCGCAGCGGCGACGGGTCGGCTGGTGCTGCTTGTTAGATTTTTCCCTTCTTTTGCATTCCATCGAACTGCTTTCTTGCCATATAGCCATAGGCTAGAGATAGGGCACCTAGATAGAACACTGATACCAAGGCTACAATACCTATGATAATTGCAAGATCTATCGATTTCATTGCCTCAATGAGTTGACCACCTTCATTGGACAAATAGAAGAATATGCCTGCTAGTGCTAGTGAAACTACCCACGATACTAGATATGACAACCATACAAGCTTTGTTTTTTCTGACGAGTTAGGGGCTCGTTTGTTATCCTGAATAAATTTAGATACAGCCGCAGCAGCAGCACCAATAAGTGCTGCTATTGTTACGCCAGAGTTTGATTCAATCTCTAAGATTGTAAACACAATCGAAAGCCCAACTAATATAGCTAAATGTACTAAGCCAAACCGGAAGATATACTTTCCTACCCCTGCATTTTGTTCCATGTGGTTTTTCCTTTTTATTAATCTAACGTTCGCAGTGAGCGGTAGGCCGTAGCGGCGTGAGGATTGTGCTACCAAAGCACAAACGAAACGTTGCGGAGGCATGTCCGACTCTACTGCGCTTGTTATAAGTGCTCACCCAAATCACTTAACAACAATTTGTTCCAGATTCCACCTTGTAGTAGAACCCGCAGCATATGGGGCGGTGGGATCATAAAAAACAGTAACGTATGCTCCAGTTGCTTTCGCCGCCATAAATACAGACAAAAATGATTTGGCATTGGCATCGATCTCGGATGATGACCACTTATAATTATATTCATTCCCACTGACAGAGGTAAACAATACCCTCCCATTGATAAAATCAAGACTGTAGTTGCTAACAACTTCATTCTCGACCATCTTCCAGGCCATAACATTTTCAACAAAAAAACAAGAAAAAAATACTGCCCCAACTAGTAGTTTTTTTGAATTTTTCATTTTCTAATTCCTTAGTCTATTTCTTATAACGCCTACATCAGCGATTGCCGAAAGTGACGGTTTTTTGTGTGATAATGAGCGCCAGCGAATAACACAAAAAAACGGCGCTTTCGGCAATCTGCTGGATGTTCTTGTTATGTATTTACTATCCGAGTAATTACTTAATAAATCCGTGATCCCATGTTTCTATAACTGATCCACCATATACTCCGCAGATTCCCTTACCATGAGCTACAACTAATGTGCCTGTTGCCTTTGCTGCAAGAGCCATACTTAAAACAGCTTTCCCACCATCTGTACTCGCATCGATTCCAAATGCACGCACGTATGCACTATGTACGCATGTTGCGGGTTCTCTGGTTTTATCTTTATCGAAAAATATCATTGCATGTCCATTTCCATCAACTCGTATTTTAGTTATTTTTGCGTCATTAATAGACCCAAAGGCGAATGCATTCGATGTTATAAATGTGAATAATAGAATAATTATTATTTTACTCATTGCTATTTCGGGTGTAGCCACGGCATGATGTAAAAAGATCTTTATTAAAAACAGCTGGTTTGGTAAGCTTTCTTGAAATCATAGCAAGAAGGTACCTTA
>JBEVXV010000308.1:0-2523 GCA_040505915.1 Sedimenticola sp.
CAATTATATGTACCATTATACATGTGATATCAACTGCGTTTGACAATATGTGATATTCACAACGCTAATTCTTACCTGTGATACTAAACACGCCTGAAATGGAATACAACCTAATCGAACAGATATGCCTATCACAACAGGCAAATACATACCATATTACCGCAGCAACGATCAGACGAGTAGTGTCGAGAATGAAAAAGGGCAAAGCTCCAGATTACGAAGGAATGTCTGCTGAGCATTATGCATATGGAGGAGACCGTATATATACTTACCTAGGCATACTAGTCACGGCCATACTGAACAGCGGAAGAATTCCCAAGATACTCAAAACAGGGGTAGTAACTCCAGTCCACAAGAAGAAAGACACCACAAACCCTAACAACTACAGAGGTATATCTGTCTCCACAGTGGTTGGAAAAATGGTACAAATCTTATGCCTTGAGATCTTGGAACCTCTCCTCGCCGATACCCAGTCCGGGATGCAGAGAGGATTTACAGCCGGAACATCCTGCATTAATGCAGCCTTAATAGTATCAGAAGTTCTCAACGAAAATAGAGACACAGGAACAGAAACCTTCCTTGCGACACTGGATGCACAGAAGGCATTTGATGTCGTATGGCACCAATCACTACTAAGGAAATTATACCATGATGGAGTTATAGGCAACATGTGGCTCCTCCTCAGGGACTTCCTAGTGGATTCCAGGTCATGTGTCAAGTGGGAGGGGGGTCTGTCTAGGCTGTACGGGATTGGCAGGGGGGTCAGACAGGGGGATATTCTCTCCCCCATGGAGTACAAAAGGTTCAACAACAGTATGCTGCAACTGGTAACTAGCTCGCGAGTAGGTGCAAAGATAGGTACTGTTATGTGTAATGCCCCCACGTGTGCGGACGATGTCGCGGTCTTAGCAGAGGGTCACGCTGACCTACAGTTTTTGCTAGACACAGTCGGTAATAACTCTAGGAAAGAGCACTATAACATTAATTCAACAAAGAGTGAAATAGTAAACTATCCAATGGCTAAGTCTAGAAGCATACCAGAACATGCACAACAACATACTATAAATGGAGAGCAGATACCCTACTGCGAGGAAGCGACACATCTAGGAATCGTCCGTAGCAACTCCTCAACAATCAACTCCCAGATCAACACAAACATTAAGTGTGCGGCGAAGACGGTATATGCCATGATGGGAACAGGTTTCCATGGAAAGAACGGGCTAGGTCAGAAAGCGTGTCTTAAAATATGGAACATTTATGTTATTCCTCGTCTTACTTACGGATTAGAAGTCATCTCATTGAAAAAGAAGGACTTTGACACCATCGAAAAATATCAGAAGAAAACCCTCAAAGCAATTCTATCCCTGCCTGAAAGAGTAGCAGATGCAGCTGTATATTCGATGTCCGGCGTACTACCAATACGGGCTGTGATCGACAGAAACGCACTTACCCTCTTTGGCTCCATACTTAGAAAGGAAGATAGCATCGAATACCAACTATGCAGAAGACAACTCGCAGTCAAACCCATCACCAGCAGTAGTTGGTTTGTCAGGATAAGGCAATTACTTTGCCAGTACGACCTACCAGGGGCATACGACCTCCTCGACGACCCTCCCTGTAAATTGGAGTGGAAGAAGACGATTCGTAACAACATACGACAAAAGGTGTATGAAGAGGTCCGAGCTGAACTAGGCGTAAAAACTTCTGGCAGATTTATTGGTACAGCAAACTACTTACTGGGAGAGCCTCATCAAGTATGGAACACAGTGGACTACAGTGTAGCAGATGTGAGAAAATCAAATGTTAAAGCAAAACTACTAACTGGCAGTATGACTCTTCAAGCAAATCTAAGCCGTTTTAATCAATATGGCGTTTCCCCAACATGTCTAATGTGCGGAGAGAATCCAGAAGATCGAAAGCACCTCATCCTGGAGTGTGGAACGCTTAAGTCTGTCAGAAAACCATATATTGATCAGATAACGAACATCATCAAGGAGCCATGCACTCGGGAACAACTGCTACAATGTACTCTCGACAGCTCGGCCAACGCGGAAGAGATGAATCTGTCCAAGAGCGAATGTACCGAAATAGAGCGCATCTCTAGAAATCTCTGCTTTGATCTATATGCACGAAGATGTACGCTTCTTAACATTCCAATATTGAAGGCAGGCTAGGGAAATATACACATTACATATCACTAAGAAGATACATGAAATGATGGCTAATAGTGTTGTAAATATCGTGTACGTGCATGCTGTACAGTGTACATAAACTGTTTTAACTGAACTATTCTTATCCCAGGGCATAACGTTCTTATCACAAAAGTCAAAATATTTTACCCATTGTGGGGTGCTCCGAAGTCGGAGGGATCTACCAACAACAACAACAACAATGGCCAGTAATGCGTGTTTACAGTCCAATAGTAGTGAACTGGCAAAATCGCCAGAGGCATACCAGGCGTTCAAGATGACTGACTATTACGATAAATCCGACATGGAACCGTTAGACGGGCAAGGTTTATCA
>JBEVXV010000309.1:0-7436 GCA_040505915.1 Sedimenticola sp.
ATATGTTGCAGTGTATTCGGCAAGCTGATGGAAAACCAGAAAAAACATAAAGATATAAAGTTGGTGGCTAGCGAAAAAAAGCTAAAGAAACTTGTGTCAAAACCAACTTTTCATTCACGCAGAATATTCAACGACTCGCTGATAGGTGTCGAATCTAAGAGAGTGAAAGTCAATATTACAAAACCTATCTACGCCGGTCAAGCCGTTCTGGACATCAGCAAATGTTTGATGTACGATTTCTGGTACAATCACTTACTGGCAAAATATGACGACAAGTGCAAGCTGCTGATGACGGACACTGATTCGCTGTTGTTTCACGTTGAAACGAACAACATATTTACAGACATGCGCGAGAGCGCGCACTTGTTTGACATGTCCAATTTTTCCAAAGACAGTTTCTTCCACTCTGATAAGAACAAGAAGGTGCCCGGTTTGTTTAAATCGGAAACGGGCAATCAAATCATAACAAGGTTCACTGGTTTACGGTCGAAGATGTACGCTTTCACCGTGGAGAAGAAGGAAGTAAAGAAGGCTAAGGGGATCTCGAAAACAACGATTGATAAAGACCTACACTACCACATGTTTGAAGACATACTACTAGAAAGCAAAGACATGATATCCAAAATGGACGTGATACGAAGCAAGTCACACGAACTGTACGTAATGAGTGTGCGCAAGAAAAGCCTCAGCTCTTTCGATGACAAACGATATTTAATTAATTCAGTAGACAGTCTACCTTATGGACATTACATGATCGATTTATATGATGACTATGTGGAATAATAATGTATAATTCAATAAATAATCAATAATGTAACGTGTGTTATTATTTATTACCACCTCACTCCCCACCCTGACCTACATCTTCCATCCCTGGCGATGAATAACAACAAGACAAATCAATACTGTACATACAATATTTATTAAATCATTACATATACAGAAACAATAATTTATATTTTAAAAGACTGCCACTTCGCTTTAGTCGCTGGTTTCAATGTTTTTGTTTTAAAGTCTTGTGGCGATCTTTTCACATACAACTTCGCGGAACGGCCACCGTATTGATCTTCATCAACTGTCTGTGTAGATACCGAAGATACTTTATCATCCCGGTCCCAGCTATTTGAATGGAATCTTTCGAGGTCTTTCTTGGTAGACTGGTTATCACTTTCGAATGCCTTTTCATTGGTTGTTGCGTTCTCAACAGCATCCGTTCTCTCTTGTAGCATAGATTCATATTCTGTCTTTGGAATAAGCACTAACTCTCTCGCCATTGTATAGTAATTCTTCGTTTGATCTCGTGTAATAGTCTGATGACGATAGTGATATGCTTGCTTAGCAGTTTAATTCTTTCTGCACGTGACAATCTTTTCGCGACAATTTGACGTAATACCCGCTTGTGCGTTTTCAATCGTTGAAGTTCTTTTTCATCTATTACTGTTTCAAACCCATGTAGAACGTTGTAGATTATCTCAACTAACACCTTCAACTGTTGTGTCGTAATCACTTTTAGTATACACTTTCTTTGCTTCTTCTTCGCACTAAGCAAAAATCCCAAGAAAAACCCTTCACGTTTGACTATTGCATTCATTTGGGCAAATACACAATCGGATATTGTCCCGTCAAAATATGAGTCCTTAATTTATACTCTTCGATCGCTCTTGGCGAAATGTCAACGAGCAAATAACCATAGTTAGGTCGCGTCGCCTTTTTATAGCTTTCTACGAAATACCTTGTTTGGCCAGGCATCAATTGGCTTGCCAGGCGATGTATCTGTTGCTCATCTCTACTATTTTTGAACAAAATGATATAGTGGGCATTTAGGCTTATGGTTCTGAACTGTTTCCCACCAGCGTATAAATTTTGGACAGCTAAAATGACGCTGAATCTCATGTGATGCGAGTAAACGCAAAACAAGTCGGCCATTGCATCATTTTTTCCGACAGACCTCATTAAATCGTCAAGGACAATCAAGTTGTGCTTCTTCGTCACCGAAGACCACTGAAGTAGATCTTCTTTATTAGGAACGCCCTCATAGAATACCACATTAGATAACGCATTCTTCATTTCATCATACAAATCTTGGTATACCGAGTAACAAAAGAAAATTTTATCGGGTGGTAATTCAAACATTTTTGATGCCGTCCGCAGGATCTGAAAAATCAAATTGCTTTTTCCGCTTCCACTAGCGCCAGCAATTATCACAGTTGTAGGAGAGAAAAACTTCAATGTTACTTCTTCGGAAGCCATGGTGAGAATGCATTGCCCCTAAAAAAAATGCATGTCTTACTTATTATACAATGAGAGTGAAGTAAAAACACAACGCAGTACATGGTTTAAACACTATTATTTATTTATATACAGGCTTACAAGATTGATTTACAGTACATGGGTAGTATGATACGCAACACGGAAATGTTTTATTAACAAAATCGTACACATAATAATCGTTATTTAGGTCATCAGTGAACTGCGACACTATGTCCTTCATTGTCTTCCCGCGCAGTCGCAGCATGATATAAAACAAACAATATTGTCCACACACGTTTGACTCGTTAGACTGCAAACGCACTGTATTGCTAACGAATGACGTAGCGTTACGTAGCAAACATTGTTCAAAATAGCCGTTGTAAAATCCAGGCGGTTTCCCGTAGCTGTCGAAGAACTCAGCACGTCCATCGCCATTGAAGTAGATTGCGCACCAATGGGTTCCAGCTTGATGGTCGCTGTCGGTGTTTACTATTATACCACCATTTTTTATTTCTCTCGGAATCCGGTTGGCTGCGTATACGCCTTTGACATGTTTTCGTAGCACACGGTCACATTTTATGCGGCACATTAAATCTGAGGTTCTCATGGCCATGTTCATTCGGTTATTATATCGCGCTGTTCATTGATCTGGAAGTAACCGGGTGCTTCACTATAGACAATACATGTCATCGTTTCTGATAGGGGGGCAGTGAACTGAACGCTAAGTCGAATACTGCCAGTTCTCACGAGATTTATGAAGGACCTCTGTCCATCGTAGAATGGTTCTAGTTGGAATACGAACAACGTGTTCCCAGAGCAGAAGTCGTTTTCGTTCATATCGTTTCCACTATCTGTCTTCCATTTGTTAGCGAATCGAAACAAGTCTGTAAATGCACGAGCAATCGTCCTTCCAGTGGTTTTATCGAAATCCAACTTTACGGGAGCGCCACCTACCGGAATGCCGTCGGCGTAGACGCATATTTCGCTTATGCCACAATTTTGAAAGTTAAATGGATTTTTGCTGTAGTCGCCGGAAACAGCAGATGTCTCAGCGAAGGCAACCACGATTTTGGCTGGTTTTTCGCCTGAAAACACTGAATCCCAGTGGAAGCTAGTAGCTCCTTTGGCAACGCTCTGCAGACGACACTCAGTTTTACAATATGGATATTTGGCGGTAACTTCCTTCATAATTTCGGCTGTCCCGTAGAGGACGGCAGGGTTCACTTTAATTTTCTGCACCAACAGGCACACATCTAGAAGTTCAACTGCGTAACTGGGGGTATCAACGTTGGACATTAGACAGAAATTCGGCGTAGATCGGTATAGCTTCAATCTGACGTCGCATTGGTTCAATAGATATCGACTCATGTTGAAGAATGGATGGTATATCGGACCACATAAATCAATGATTTTAGACAAAGCCACTACGCCCGTACGATCAGACAAACCACCGTTTCCCCCAGCAGTATCCGGGTCATCTATGGAATCATGGTCATCTTTAACGAACAACTGTGACTTCATCTGAGACAAATTAGCATCTTCGCCGTATTTCAATAGCGACTGTATCATGGCAATGTACGGGTTATGGTTGCATATTGACACGAGTTTGTTCTGAATGCAGACCTCGGTGGTTTGAAACAATGACTGTAGGAACAAATTCACTGGACCCACTTTGTCTGCAGCTTGTAAAGAAGTCCCATCAGATTTAGTCAATTTCAGTTTCACGTACAACATGGAGCCATTAAGATCCAAATAATCCAGACTATTTGCTGATGAAATTCGAAACTCGATAGGTACATCTCCGCTAATTTGAGACAGTGGACGTATCTCTTGAAATGAGGCGTCAGTCACTGCTACTTGTGTCGCCGGTAGGTCAAATAGGCTCAACTCCGATGGCATTGCCTCGCTGAAACTTTCGACACTCAACTTCGCCATGATCCTAATTCAATATGTCTCTCTTGATACGCACAGGTGTGTTTCTTCTTTGCTTAGCTGAATTCCGTTTCCTTGTTTTCCTCTTCTTTGACTGCGATGTCTTTCCCTTTCTAGAGTTTACGCCTCGACTGACAGTTTTGCGTTTTCGCTTCCTTTTTATACGTTTAATAGAACTCTCAACGCGCTGCGTGGCCGCCTCGACTGGTGAAACAAGCTTGACATTCACGCGGTCAACTGACGGCGCATTAGTTTCTTTCTCTTCAACAATTGGAATCATCGCCCCACCTCCTTTCTGTTCCACACGTTTTTTGCGTCGAAAGTATGTGATCCACACCGACGGATCGGGCACGTATAATTTATTAGACGGATTCATCGTTGTCTATGTAGAAAGGATAGTGCTTGAAGTGAAGCGTCAGCAATAAAGATTTATCAAGTTGTGTCACCAGTTCTCCGTTTCTGTCCTTTATATAGAATTCCATCTCGTAAATATGATTCTTGGATAACGGCACATAAAAATCCGACTCGAAAGAGTAATTCCATTGATTTTTCTTCGTGCTCGGTAATCTCCGCAAAATAGGTTGCAATTCTCCAAAGACAATGCTTTCTTTACAAAAATTACAATAGATATACAATACTTGATCACCTAATTTTGCGTTAAAACTCGTTTGGGTGTAAAACTCTGTAAGACACACGCGCCAATAACCTCTCAAGAGCAGAGGCGTGTTTAAATGCACTCTGAATTTGTACGGTTTATTATCGGCGAAGTATGTGTCGCTATCATCACTCTTCACGTACACGTAATGGTCCATCACGTAGCCGTTACTTGATCAGCGTCGATCCAACTGTTCATAGACGCAGGATAACCTTCCCAGCTAACATATAACTGACGTTTTCCACCTCGTTGTCGCCTTTTAAGGATTTTCTCTATGTAGAACAACGTATCTGCATCTTTCGCCACCCTGTTTAGCTCCGGCCCGTAGAATATTCCTTTTATGTCTTCATCGTTCCAATCCGTGAGTCTATAGACAGGAATTCCCTGCTTTCGGTATCTTCTTTTCACCTTGAATATCTCGGTTGTATATTGTTGTTGGTATGCGCGTCTGAATGGTTCTTTTAGATAAGAAATTCGCACGTAATCGCCGATATCGAGTTTAAATTTCCTAGTATGTTTGGGTAGGCGCTTTTGTGGTTTCAAATACATAAACGCCCACAGATCCGCTTCGTTCCGTTTCGATACGTCCTTTGGCGCTATATAGTTCAAACTGCGATGTGGCGTAGCATTATAGCTGTCTACTATCCTTTGTATGTCATCTATGTAGCGATAGTTTCTTTTCTTCCTAAGATATCGATACATCAACGTTTTAAGCGTCCGTTGTACACGCTCTACGTAATTAGCTTTCGGTTGATTCTGTGTGGTGAAAAAATAAACTTTTTGATCTCGCATGTACCCTTTGAAGTCTCTATTTACAAACTCACTGCCCTTGTCTGTTCTCACTGTCTTCGGCTTTCTGTTTTGAAATATTTTCTTAATGGCGGCCAAAATGGATTTGGCAGTTTTATTTTTCATTGGTTCCACAAACAAAAACCTGGAAAATATATCTATGGCGCAGAGTAAAAAATTAACACCGTCATTCTCTTTAGCTATATTTTGTACCGACATTAAATCAACATCAAACTGTTCGTCAATTGAGGTGACACGCACATTAGGCGTTCTAAACTTTCTCCTCACTTGTTTAAGCACCGAATACGAGTCCACACCTTCTAGCCATTTGTCTATATATTTTCTGGTAAATTGTCCCGGATAACGCCTCGTCAGTACCCTGTAGAGTTTCTCTACGCCACCGTATGCGGCAGGATTTTTAATATTGAAATAATAGTCTTCCAATACCCGTTTCTTATTCATTGTCAGGGAATTCCTTATTGAATGCGCTGATCATTCGTTCAGCTGCCTCGCGAGCTTCTCTTCGAAGACAATATGCATGCATCTGATACAGTGACCAATCAACCAATGCCACGCATAGTGCAAATACGGATATCATCTCTTTACAAACCTTCTGCTACGGCAATCAAGAGTAAAATGCTTTCATAAAACCCGTGCAGCGATTTTAATAAGTTAGCGTTTATTATATGGTGCATACCTTCATCGTCTTGTATTATAATAAAAACATCAGCACGAATTTTCTTCACAGTTACGCGAGAGATTCCCGTGAATGAGGCGGAAATTTGTTTCTCCTCAGGAAACACTATTGCTGAAAAAACTTCCTCTTGATCCAACGCCGCTTGTGCCATGACGCACAATAACTCAAATTATATCTGTTGTCTTATATACTCTAGCGAATCGTCGTTATTGGGATAAACCAATCAGATATCAGCAATTTCCGCATGTACACATTAATAACTGTCAATGTCCTTCCAGAATGTTCTTGCCTCGAAAATGGCTCTATCGATCAGTGGCGTCAGCTGCTTTAATTTTGACCATTGGCGAAGTTGGAGTGGCAAGCCGATGATAGTAGACGTTCCGTTAATAAATCGTCTCATATCCACAATAATTTCACTACCTTGATTGCATACCGTTACTCGCATATTCCTAGACAGTGCAAATTGCTTAACGTACATACAAGCAGTTTGATTAGCTTCAACATCGATCTCTGATGAATAGGTATTATTTGGAAAGCAAACTGTGGTCATTAGCACCACAGAAGGAATAATGAATGCGCTTAATAAGATAAAAATCACTCCAATGATTTTTACTAGGTTAATATGCTGACGAAGGAACGCAGTTTTAGTATCCGCTTGTTCAACAAAACAAGCTCTTTCAACTTCCATGGTCCTACCTGTAAGAGGGAAGATTATAAAATGAAACTGAACCTGGAGTATATATATATATATATGTACACATACTGCAATCTCATTTCTTGGCTCATTGGTCAATTGCTTCTTTCGTGTCAGATTAGATCGGCTGATATAACACCACACCACATGGCAAACATTAGAAACTAATCCACTCCTCAAACACCCCATCGTAAACAATAGAAAAGCTAATCCACTTCTCTACGCCCCATCGTGAACAATAGAAAAGCTAATCCACTCCTCAAACACCCCACTCTGCTACTACTGACATGGAACAGCCCATTAAGTTGCTTGGTGTTGAAATGGTTAATGTTATAGTCTCGTCATAGCCCCCTCCAGATACTACATGTATTAGTCTCACCTTGAAATCCGCAACAAACGGAGTCACTCCTCTCTTCCAG
>JBEVXV010000310.1:0-5284 GCA_040505915.1 Sedimenticola sp.
AGGGCCACCCGGTCCGAAGCTGCCGGGGCCACCCGGTCCGAAGTCACCCGGTCCGCCGGGCCCGAAGTTACCAGGTCCGCCGGGGCCAAAGTTGCCGGGGCCACCCGGTCCGAAGTCACCCGGTCCGCCGGGCCCGAAGTTGCCGGGGCCACCCGATCCGAAATCGCCCTTTCCTCCAGGCCCGAAGTTACCAGGTCCGCCAGGTCCAAAGTCACCCGATCCACCGGGCCCGAAGTTACCAGGTCCGCCGGGGCCAAAGTTGCCGGGGCCACCCGGTCCACCGGGGCCAAAATCACCCTTCCCAGCTGCTCCGCCTGTTCCTGGGCCCCCGGGCCCGAAGCCGCCAGGGCCTGTAGGACCGCCTGGTCCAAAACCACCCTCTCCACCTGGAGCTGGACCACCCGGTCCACCGGCAGCGAAACTTCCAGGACCGCCTGCTCCACCCGGTATGCCGTTTGCCGCGCTACCGGGGATAAACTCGCCATCCTGCCCCGGTTCCTTGCCTCCGTCTGGGCCAAAATTCCCTTCAGCAAACTCACCCTCTTCCCCTGGGCCTTGCTCGCCTTCCCCTAGCTTCCGGCCATCTCCTTTATCCCCTGGTTCCTTGGGTCCCTGGGCATCCTTTGGCGGGATTGGTTTTCCATCAGCTCCCAGTTCACCTTCCCCTGTCGGCGGGGTATCTGAACCACCCTCGCCTTCAGGGCCTGCCTGAGGAGTATCGGGATCACCGGTACCTGGGCCACCCGGATCTTCAGGACCTGCCTGAGGAGCGCCGGGCCCGCCGGTGCCTGGGCCACCCGGACCTTCAGAACCTGCCTGAGGCGCGCCGGGACCGCCGGTACCTGGGCCACCCGGACCTTCAGGACCTGCCTGAGGAGCGCCGGGCCCGCCGGTACCTGGGCCACCCGGACCTTCAGAACCTGCCTGAGGAGCGCCGGGCCCACCGGTACCTGGGCCGCCCGGACCTTCAGGACCTGCCTGAAATGCGCCGGAACCGCCGGTTCCTGGTTCGCCTGTGTTGTCGGGGCCTGCCTGTGGTGTACCTGGGCCGGGGTTGTTTGCATTGGGGTTTTGTGTGTCAGCCATGTCTCGCTCCTTTGATCCAGCAAGGCCGTGCTCAACTCGATGAAGCGGTCTTGATGAAGATAAGAGCATTGCCATAAACAGTCTGTTGGCGGTGCTCTTGTGGTCTTGGAGGCGAAATTGCGTCGAACCTGGCCGGTTTGACAGCAAAAAAATCCACCTCGCTGTTACCCTCTACGAGTACTAGCGGCGACGGATCTCTATAATTTAGGGCGGAATGCTATATTTTTTCAGCCCCGGGAAAAAGTGCGTTGCGGGTCTTCTAATCCTTATCTACTTGGCCTCCTCAAACAGCTCAAGATTGAGATTGCCCATGGCGTGGAGTAGCTTGTAGGCAGCCAGGGCGTAGTCGGTTTCTGCCGATACAGCGCTGCTGAGGGCGCTGATATAGCTGGTCTCGCCATTGAGTACGTCCAGAAGAGAGCGTTTGCCGAGGCGGCGCTCTTTTCTTGCCAACACCAGGAACTCTCCTGAGATATTGGCCTGGTTGCGAAGAAAATCTGCGTTGCTCTTGGCGGTCAGCATGTTCTGCCAGCTGTTGCGGATAGACTCTGTGATGGTGAGGCGGGTATCGTCATGTCGGTTGAGCGCAGCAGCGAGCTGAGAGCCCGCTGCACTGTGGGCCGCAGAGTCACCACCGCCAGCATAGAGTGGATAGGTGAGCTGTACCTTGGCAATGTACTCCTCTTTGTTACCCTCGGTACCGGCATCGTTATGCTTTCTTTTTGCCTCGGCAATCAGTTCCACTTTGGGGAAAAATTTGGCTTTCTTTGTTTGAATGGTTTGGCGGGCGATCTCAAGGTCATGATTGCTACTGCGCAGGGTCAGGCTTTTGTTCATGGCGATATCAATCGCTTCCTCGACGGTCTTTGGCAATGCCCTGCCCGGGAAAGTGGGGCGTTTGTAGGTTTTTAGATCCGCCATGTCGGATCTGAAGACGGTGCGGTAGCGGTTGATTGAGGTGGCGAGTGTTCCTTCGGCACGAACCCGTGTCGCGCTGGCGCCAGCCAGTGCTGATTTGGTCTGCAGCACGTCGGTGCGGAAACCAGAGCCGCGATCCACTCGTGATTGCTCCATGCCGGTCTGGTGCTTGATATTGCCTTCCGATTTACGCGCATAAGTGAGTGACTCGATGGCGCGCAGCAGATTCATGTAGGCGGTAACGCCGTCAAGCAGCAGGTTCTGTTTGGCCATTTCAAGGGAGATCACCGATTTCTGCTCACGTACACCGGCCATTCCGGTGGTGGCGCTGGTGGCACCGAAGTCAGCGAGAAGCTGTGTCAGCTTGAGTTCAGTGCTGCTGCGGTTCATGGTGGTATCAGCTGCGGCAGGTTTCAACTGGGCTTCTCTACCCACGTTTGCTGTCAGGGTGACCGAGGGATACCAGGCGGCGTTTGCCTGACGGGTGTTGAAGCCAGCACCCTCGAGATCGGCTTTGGCGGCTTTTATCTTGTCGTGGTTTTCAAGAAGATTCGGAAGTAATTCACCCAGGGGCTCTGCCTGGAGAGTTCCGCTCACCAGCAGTGCGGAGATGGAGAGGGCGATGGCGCTCTTTTTCAATCCAGCGCGGATAATCGAATTTGCCTGCACAAGGTACTCCTTTTCTTCGAGGAACGTTTAACGACACTGCTAACACAGTGTATAAACTCTTCTGTAGCACAGCAGGGCTATAATGTTCAAGAGAATATGACTTTAGCAGTATGATTTTCCTCTTCATTATAGACTGGCGTTCTAAACTTATAATGGTTTGTAACTATTCAGCACGGTAGTCTGGAACTCTGGTGTAGGAGTGAACTTGTTCGCGAAGAGCACGTTTCGTAGTCCAACGCGAACAAGTTCGCCCCTACAACACCTCTGTTCAACCATAACTGTGGTTTTCAGTATTTTTGTTCAGAGCCCTAGCCAAAGTGGACGCCGACCATCCAGGCGGCCGCCCCTCCGCAGATAAAAAACAGCAGTATTGAGCCGGTCGCCTGCAGACGATAGCGGCGGGCCAGCTGAAACTGGGGCAGGGTTGATAGCAGATAGGGTAGACGATCCGAACCTGATCCACCGAGTAGGTGAGCAGGTTGGTTATTTTTTGACTGGGTATACTCGTGCTCAACCTCCTTCTCTGCAGCTGTGCGCGCCACTTGCCACTCCGCCTGGTCTATCTCTCCGTCTCTGTCGAGGTCAAAACGGTGCAGCAGGGCCGGTCGCTCCTGTTTCCACGCTCTCAATTTTCCCCTGATCAGCTCTGTACGATCCTGCCGCTGATCCAGTTCATCATGTGTTTTGAACAGACCGATAGCGTAGAGCGGGTCACCAGGATAGATGCGCTTTTCAGTGTAGCGATAGCGACCGGAAAACGGTGTGCTGACGCTGAAGCGTATCTTGAGACCGAACAGGTTTGTCGGTTTGATTCGCTCTCTTGCGGGTTGCCCGGGATCCGGGTGGCGTGTGTGACCATACCAGGTGCTGCGATCACTGGGTGTCACCTCCGCCCCTTCGGGATCGACAAGGCACTCCCCGGTGTCGTCCACCAGCAGAAAAAGTCCATCGCTGATGTCGCTTTCGACGGTGTACCAGTTTTTATCTCCGCGCTTCTCTATCTTGTAGTGGTACCAGCAGCAGCGGCTGCCGGTAAGGGGGGCGATGATCGGGAGGCCAGCCATCGCCCGCGCCTCTCCTTCCAGCTCCACATACCCCTGCTGAGCGGAGCGGATCTTTGCTGTTGGTGCATCCTCGATAAGGCGTGCCCGGGAGAGTGAGCGGAAGGCGAAGTAGAAGGCGGCAATGGTGGCAGCGCTCGCCATTGTGAGAAAGATCCAGAATTCATGAGTGAGCAGCTGCAGCAGCTTTTCGCTGAGGCTCATCCGTTTACGCCGAGGCTCATCAGTTTTCGCTGAGGCTTATCAATTGAAGAGCGACTTCATATCAACATCCTGTTTCTCCTCATCGGAGAACTCCAGCAGTTCAGCCGCCTTGAAGTTGAATTTTCCGGCGATAATCACATCCGGAAACTGTTCGATGCGGACATTGTTGTTATTGACGCTTTCGTTGTAGTACTCGCGTCGGTCTGCAATGCTGTTTTCAAGGTCACTGATACGTGACTGCAGGTGCTGGAAGGTGGTGTTGGCTTTGAGCTCGGGGTAAGCCTCGGCCAAGGCAAACAGGTTGCCAAGGCCCAGACGCAACTGGGTTTCAGCGCCGCCGAGAGCACCAACATTTTCTTGCTCCCGTGCACTTGCAACGGCGGCTCGCGCCTGCATCACCCGCTCCAGTGTCTCCTGTTCGTACTGCATATATTGCTTGCAGGTCTCCACCAGCTTCGGCAGCTCATCGTGGCGCTGTTTCAGCAGTACATCGATATTGGCCCAGGCCTTGGTGACGCCGTGCTTCAGGTTGACCAGGTTGTTGTAGAGGACGATGGCGTAGAGGGTGACGGCGGCGATGATGCCGAGGATGATAAACAGGCTGATTTCCATTGGCGCTCTCCGTTAGACTGTCTGTCTGCAACAAGCCATTATTATAGACAGGGAGGGGGTGCGATGAACAACATTCGTGATTTTGTCGGTAAACGACCGGTGATTGATGGTGACGCCTGGGTGGATGAGAGTGCAGTGGTGATTGGAGACGTCACCATTGGCGCCAACTCATCGATCTGGCCGCTGACGGTGGTACGGGGTGATATCCACGCCATTACCATCGGCTCACGAAGCAATATTCAGGACGGCTGCGTTCTTCATGTGACTCACGGCAGTCGCTTTAACCTCGGTGGTTTTCCACTGGTGATCGGTGATGACGTCACTGTAGGTCACAAGGCGATACTCCATGGTTGCGAGGTGGGCGGCCGTTGCCTTATCGGCATGGGGGCGGTGGTGATGGATGGCGCGGTGATCGAGCCCCAGGTGATTGTTGCCGCCGGCGCTCTAGTTCCCGGTGGTAAGCGGCTTGAGGGGCGTTCTCTTTGGCGTGGCTCACCGGTACGGCGGGTGCGGGCACTGACCGATGAGGAGTTGGAGTACCTCGATTATGTTGCCGCCCACTACGTCAAACTGGCGCAGGAGTACCGCAGCTAAACCGGATACTCCTCATTAAATGGGGTGAACCAGTCATGGTCTGGCACTGAAAAATCGGCTATATTTCACCGTCTTTCAGAATTCACAAATGGTTAAGGATTATGAACAAACCCTTCGTTACCATCCTCATGGGCTCCGAC
>JBEVXV010000311.1:0-3962 GCA_040505915.1 Sedimenticola sp.
GATGTGTACTATAAATGGGCGTGGCGAACCGAAATATGACAATTATACATCAGTGTCCACACGAGGGTCGGCCGTTGTTGACTATATACTGACTCCATACGAGTGTCTCCATTATGCCAAAGACTTCAGAGTCCTGCTAGTTAACAAGTGTCTACAACAGTATAGTCTAGTCCCCGGTGCCGCAAAAATCCCAGACCACTCCATTTTACTATGTAAAATATGTCTCTCGGACTACGAAATGTGCAATGACCTGGGTACCAATATTGACAATACATGTAGCACCACGGGTGCATCTAGTGCCACAACAAACTATGATCGTAAATATAAAGTACAAACTGTTCCGAATGATATGTTTTCGCGCCAAGATGTTACAGAGCAGCTAAATGATGTAATCAGGAAGCTGGATACCGCCGTAAACATGCAGCAGGAGATTGATGGAATTTATGAACAGTTAGTTTCCACAGTTCGCACAGAAATGGACAATAAACTACAATACACTACAATACACAACGGTGCAAAAAAACGTGTAAAACACCGGGCTAAACCCTGGTGGTGTGCTGAATTAGATACACTATGGCAAAAAAACAGAGAAAGTGAAAATGTATTTTTAAAATGTAAAAGCAGAAACAATGTAAAATCAAATCTGCGAATGGATTATTTGAACTGTAGGAGAAATTTTGACAAAATGTTACGTCAGTGTGAACGAAAATTTCATGCAGATAAAAGAAAAACTATATATGAACTAAGAACACAAAACCCGAAACAATTTTGGAGCGAAATCGATAAACTTGGTCCAAAACGGCGGTCACAGGTAATTGACTCAGTGGTACTTGAAGATGGATCCGTGTCATATAATACTAATGATATACTTAATAGATGGCATAGTGATTTCAATAAACTATTTTCTGAAGGAAACGGTGATTTTGACGACAATTTCTTATCTTCCGTGCAGTCATTAACGGCGAACTGGGAAAATGACTATCGACTCATAGACAATCACCTACAGCAACAAGGGCGGCAACTGGACTACGACTCCCTGGTGCATTTAAATTCGGAGATCACCGTAAATGAAGTCCGCAAAAGTATTATATCGTCGAAAAATGGGCGCGCAGTCGGCATTGAAAACATTCCAAACGAAGTGCTCAAAATGGAAAACCTTACACCTGTTCTACATAAACTTTTTAATGTGTGTTTCCAGAACGGCATAGTACCGGGTATGTGGTACAAGACAATCATTCATCCGATATTGAAAAAGGATAAAGATTACCGCGATCCCCTGGGCTATAGAGCGATCAGCCTGATGTCGACTATAACTAAATTATTGAGTTATATACTGAATACACGTATTACAAACTTTCTGAACGTTAACGGATTACTGTGCGATGAACAAAACGGATTTAGAAAATTAAGATCGTGCCTGGACCACATATATACACTGACAACCATTATTAGAAACCGGAAGTTACAAAATAAACCTACGTTTTTGTGCTTTGTTGACTTCAGTAAAGCGTTTGACTCCGTGAATAGGGACTGCTTATGGTATAAACTGATGTCTATGGGAGTAAGCGGTAATATGTTACAAATAATAAAAAAACTATATGAAAATGTACAAGCATGTGTGAGAGTGAACAATCAACTTACAGACTGGTTCTCCGTCGACGCTGGCGTCAGACAGGGAGACAACCTCGCTCCGACGCTCTTCGCCGTCTACGTAAATGACGTCACAAACGATATAAACAATTTGAGATTAGGTGTGCCCATAAATGACAATGACCGCATTAGTATATTGTTGTATGCCGACGACATAGTACTTATCGCAGAAACAGCGGATGACCTGCAACGAATGCTGGACACTATGCACACGTGGACATATCGGTGGCGTCTTCAAGTGAATGCCAGTAAGACGAAAACCATGCATTGTCGTAAACCATCAATGCCTGTGACAGATAGACAATTTAAATTCGGAAACATAAATCTGGAATGTGTGAACACGTATAGATACCTGGGATTTCACATCAACGAACATTTGAATTATGCAAATAGTGCAAAAACATTGAAGGACGCCGGAAGTCGATCGTTAGGCGCTCTAACGGCGAGATACTTTTCGAACCGTGGATTAGACTTCAAAACATTTGAAAAGCTATACCAGTCAACTGTTACCCCTGTGACCGACTATGCATCTGGAGTCTGGGGCTATAAACTATACGACGACTTCAACAAGCTGCAGCATAGGGCCATCCGATCGTTCCTGGGGGTGAGCAAATCGACGTGCCTGCTCGCCATCGACGGCGAAGTTGGATGGTTGCCACCGCGATACCGACGTCACCTGGAGATGGTACGCCTCTGGCATCGGCTCACTACGATGAATCCAAACAGACTCACGTATCGCGTGTTTCAATGGGACTTACGTTTATCGGCCCGATATCGTAATACATGGTGCAATGAGGTGAAACAAATATTTACTGACAATGGCCTACCCAATTTCTCCAACCCAGACTTGACAATCACCATCTCCAGCAGACACCTTGTTCAAATGATACGGTCTGCCCTTAAACACCGTTGGTCCAGTAAGTGGGCGGCAGATCTACAAGAATCGGCGAAATTACGGACATATCGCACCTTTAAAGATGACGTACAACCGGAGCCATACCTCGAAAAACATTTGACTATAAAACAGCGCTCAGCTATAGCGCGTTTCCGTTGTGGCTCGTTCCCGTTGGCGATTGAGCTGGGTCGGTACCGAAGGCCGATGACGCCGCTGGAGAACCGTGTCTGCCGTGTCTGCGACGAGCGTCACCTGGAGGATGAGAGACACTTCCTTGTCAGCTGCACGAAATACGCTGACCTCCGTGTGAAATACTTTGGTCCATTATTAACTGACGATGTTCCGGACAGACTAAAACATTTGATTACAAACAGTAGCTGTAGGAGCCTGGCGAATTATGTGATAGACGCTTATGAGCGGAGATGTGAAACGATCTCTAATTGACCCCCCCTCCCCAATACCCATAATCATATAGTGCCCACCCCATACACTGATTGGCCTCTTAACCCCCGAGTACACGACTATGAAACCTAGTCTGCATGCACATACATGTATAAGTAACATTCTCTACCGGATCATGCGCTGTAACCACTCATTTGAACAGTCTTTTACGGGACTGTTCAAATGATTGCTGATGGACACGGACCCTGTCGGGAATGATTACGTGTAATTGGGGAATAAGGGACTGATCTAGGCGTTAATACATTCATTATGTAATGCACTGTGGTAAGACACTATTAAAACACACCAGTGAACATACTACATCAGATTCAACAAACGGTATAAGGGACGGTACCGTGATAACCATCTACAAAAACTTACTCGAGTTACTCCCCCTGGACTGTTGAGATCTCCATATCAAACTGCCGTTAATTAAATAAATCGCATCGAGGTGTACAACATGTGAACACGACAAATCGTACACGTAACATTTACCTTGAATTAATCCCTAATACTTACCACTGTAATAGCTGAACAGCATTGTCCCGGATAAGACAAACATGCTTATCTTGGCCTTTGCTGGACATCTATTTCACCACACCTGACCAGACGGCCGTAATAGCCGCCGGGTCTCGATCCGTACATGGTTTATATCACAGACAGAGATGCAATAATTACTGTATTGTTGTAGTTGCCATAAATATTCGGTCATCACGGTCTGGGCGAGCGGTGTAAATCCAGACCAGCCTGCTCCTGATGGAGCAGTCTGGTCGGGGTCTGCACTGTTTACCTTCTTCATACAATGAACTTGATTTGATCAAACTTTATGAGACATGTTGCAATTGTCAATAGTGTCCGAATATTTGGGGTAATTACCATACATGTGCATATCTATCAACTTAACGGTTTCCAAATTCATGAGTTATTCACTTAAATATTGTCGTAATTGCCATAAATATTCGGTCATCACGGTCTG
>JBEVXV010000312.1:0-5605 GCA_040505915.1 Sedimenticola sp.
CCAAGACACAAAGGAAAATAATTTCAGAAAATGAAGATTACTCACAGATGCCAATTAGAAGCTACAGTTATGGAGATCAAGGGACAATACAAAAAGGCCCATCCCACAATCTACCGAATTACAATGTGAGCGTGCCCGAGAGAATAGACGCAGAATCTACAGTGCGGGTACAGAGATACAACGTCAACCAGCCGGACTCAGATAATAGAGTAGGCGGATCAGGGTACAATGAAACTGCAAGAAGAAACTATACCAACACATATGGTGAACCAGTAATCCAGGGAGAGAGTGGAACCAGACATACAAATTACAACACGGCATATAATACAGAGACGGTGCAAAGACCAGGTGTAGCAGAATTTATACAAGACCCAAACAACCAAAGAATGGAGCAAAGTTGGAATATTCCACATGACTTCCAGAACACAAACAAGAATTATGAGAGCCGATATCGGGCAAGCGATACTGATAGGTTGCAAGTGGAGAGAACCGGGTACAGACGTCCAATGGCGTATGGTATGGAGGAAACGGAGGAAGTCTCTTACCGTCGATCAGCACCGACATCAGGACATACGCTTCATGGACCATACAGTCAAGCACCATGCATACGAGGAAATCTAAAATTACCTGCTTTTACAGGAAAAGAAGACTGGAAAGTATGGATATGCAGATTTGTGGCAATAGCTGAAAGAAGAAACTGGAGTGACGAAGACAAATTGGATGAGCTGCTACCGAGATTACAAGGTGGGGCAGGTGAATTCGTCTTCACACAGTTGCCTAGGAGATCACTTAGAAGCTACGATGAATTGGTTATGGAGTTAGGCTATCGATACAGAGTCATAGAAAATGCAAAATCCTATGCAGCAATGTTTGCAAGTAGAAACCAGAAGCAATGTGAAACTGTGGAGGAATATGCAGCAGAATTAAAGCGACTTCATTACAAAGCTTACCCAAACAGAGACAAATTACAAAGAAGAGATGATCTTGTGGAAAGGTTTATGAGAGGCATAGCCGATGAAGAAGTTCGTTTCTTAGTCAACTTCATGAAAAAACCAGCAGACATCGATGAAGCAGTGTTCTGTGTGGTCGAGTGCAAGAGTGAAAGGTCTAGCAGCAGACACCAGGAACCCTATGGAGAGAGGAAAGTGAGGAAATTCCTCAGACGAACACAACCAAGTGAAACAGAAAATGAAAGTGAAGACGAGGCTGACAAGGAAATAGAAGATCGGATATTAAGACTGGATAAGAGAGTGAGACAAACTCAGGCAAAACAAACCAAAGGAAGTGATAACGAAGAACAAAATATAGTCACAAAATCTGATCCTGCAGGGAAATCAGACAAAACCAGCTCTGAGAACTTGGCAAATGATAGAATAATTCAATGCTTACAACAACTGACGGATAGAATTAAACAACTGGAGCATCAAGTTGGAACGGGTAGTGACTATACACGCAACAATGCCAGTAGATCAAGCACATGCTTTAAATGCGGAAAAGATGGTCACTATGCAAAATGGTGCCCTTCAGCCAGAAATAATAGCAGGTTTAATGAGCAACAGAGAAATTACAATCAGCAGCAACAGAGAAATTACAATCAGCACACGGACAGAGAAAGGTACCTAACACCGAAACAGGAACAACAATCTTTAAACTTCCGGGGGCGACCGCAATAGGCCGGCAGGAAGCCCCAATTGGAACCGGCCCAACAAAAAAGTTAGGTTTTAGACAGAACTCTGAGGTGGCAGCAGAAGTCAAATTACCTAAAGGCTGTGGAGCATATATTAAAGGGAGAATACAGAATACACCGGTTATATATACAGTGGATACAGGCGCCTCAAGAACAGTACTATCCGCCAAGATTTATAAAAATCTAGATACCAGAAGCAGACCTGATCTTATTAAAGCGACCGGTTTAGCTGGTGCAAGTGGCACACCATTAATAGAGCTAGGGAAAGCAGTGTTTTCGATGCAGTTAGGATCTGTAAAGCTAGTTAAGGAGCTAGTGGTTGCAGAAATACAAGATGACTGTCTATTAGGCATGGACATACTGCAAAATGACCAAGAAGGCCCAGGTGATGTGTTACTTAGTCAGGGAGTAATTAAATTACGGGGCGTAGAGATACCAGTGGTGCAAGTGGGTACCGAAATCCAGAGAAGAGTCACAGCAGCAGATCATTTTGTGATACCAGGGTACACGAATGTATTATAGATGTATATATACAGCGGCAAGAGAATGATGACCAGAATACAAACACGGAGTTCATTGTAGAACCCACTGCCAACTTCAAGGAAGTGTATGGACTACAAATGGCCAGGACTCTTACCGACATTGCAGACAGAGTGACAAATCAAATAAGAATACTGAATCCGTTTCCCACAGTAGCTTCCATTAATCAGGATGCAGAGATAGGTTATGCTGAACCTAGGACAGGGCATATGCAATTCATAGCAGTCGAGCAAGATATGAATGGAAATTCTACCATAGAATCAGCAAGGCGAATACAGGTTAGGCAAACAGAACCAGGTGTTCATGGGACTGAAGAAGAACAAACAAACCACAGTGAGGTTACTTTCATAAACCTGACAGATGAGAATGTAGATAAACCAGTACCAGGTTACCTACAGGACCTGTACAAAAAGGCAACCGTGGACAGGTCGGCCTACGAAAAAGAAGAAATAAGAAAGTTGCTGATCAAGTACCAAGATGCATTCTCGAAACATGACAATGACCTGGGATTGACCAATATTACCGAGCATTCAATTGATACAGGGGATGCAACCCCTATCAAGCAACCACCAAGACGGGTACCTATAGCCTATGCAGAGGCAGAGAGAGTAGCCATACAGGAATTGGAAGCAAAAGGGGTCATCAGAAAGTCTTCTTCACCATGGGCAAGTCCGATAGTACTCGTGAAGAAGCCTGATGGAAAAATGAGACCATGTGTTGATTATCGTCGACTGAATGCAGTGATAAAAAATGTACCAGCATTCCCATTGCCCAGAATTGGAGATTGTTTAGATGCAGTGGCAGGGGCAAAATACTTCTCGACATTTGACCTCACATCAGGGTATTTTCAAATACCAATGAAAGAAAGTGATATCCCAAAGACAGCTTTCTGCACTAAATATGGACAATATGAATTCCTGTCAATGCCGTTCGGGCTGAATTCAAGTGCAGCAACATTCCAGAGAACCATGGAATTAATCCTACAAGGGCTGCAATGGACTACGGCAATTATCTATATAGATGACATAGTGGTATTCGCCAAGACGTTTGATGAACATGTCGAGAGAGTGAGCGAAATACTGGAAAGGATAGTGAAAGCAAACCTAAAACTGAAACCAGTAAAGACTGAGCTACTACAGAAATCTGTCATTTTTCTAGGACACACAGTATCTGAAGATGGTATAAGTCCACATCCAGGGAATATCATAAAAATCACTCAGTGGGAAAGGCCAAGAACTGTAAGACAAGTCAAGCACCTGTTAGGCATGGGATCGTACTACCGTCGTTTTGTCAAAGGATATGCAACAATAGCCAAACCATTAACCGAGTTAACCCGCAAAGGAAAGAAATTTGTATGGACGGAGAAGTGTGAGGCCGCCTTTCAAGATTTGAAGCAAGCCCTAGTTGGTACTGACATAATGGGACATCCTAATGATCAAGGGGAGTTTATACTAGATGTTGACGGGTCTGTGACTGGAATCGGTGCAGTGCTACACCAAGTGCAAGAAGGGCAGGAGAGGGTAATTGCTTACGGCAGCAGAGCTTTGAACAGAGCAGAATCCAACTACTGCATTACACAGATAGAGTTGCTTGCAGTAAGATACTTTATAGAACACTTTCGACAATATCTGCTGGGTAGAAAGTTCTTAGTGAGGAGTGACCACCAAGCACTAGTCTGGTTATTTCGCCTTAAGGAGCCAAGGGGTCGTATTGCGAGATGGATAGAAGTGTTATCAGCATATGATTTCACCATTGAGTACCGACCCGGAAAGAAAATGGGAAACGCTGATGCCCTCAGTCGCTGTGAAAACCCGCGTGATTGTGAGTGCCCGGAACAGAATACCCTAGAACAGCTGAAGTGTGGACCGTGCACAAAGTGTAGAAAGAGGGAAGAGGATATGATGCTATCCAAATCGTGGGCAAGGCCGACTAATCTGCAGCATGCAAAAACATTAGAGGATGGATGTATTGTTGACCAGCCAGGTACCACAAATGATGGAAACAGAGAGGGTGTGAGGGCCATACAGAATTCAGACCACCAGGTGCCAGACGAGGTTAAAGATAATTCCAGGGATGAGACAACAAGAAGTAATAAATTAGATATACAGGGATGCCATCAAGACAAACTAACAGCAGCAAACCAAAATGAAATGAGTCTAATGGCAAAATCACAAGCAGAAGATGAACATATTGGACCTATCTATAGAGCATTGGAGCAGGTTCAGAAGCCAAGCAAATCAGAGATGGTTACACAGAGTCCTGAGACCCGGCATTATTGGGTAATATGGGAAACATTGAGCTTGATAAAAGGAGTCATGCATAAGACTTTCACAAAACTCGACGGTACAGGAACCTATCTACAATGTGTCGTGCCAACAAGATATCAGAAGGAAATACTACATCAAGTACACAATTCTCTACTATCTGGACACCTGGGTAGGAAACGAACCCGACAAAAGTTACTGAAGAACTATTACTGGTACAATGTCAAAGCAGATGTGAATAACTACATAGTGAAATGTGATGTATGCGAGTCAGACAAACCACCTCTACGCACCCCTCGAGCACCACTGGGCTCGCTGCAAGTAGGAGCTCCCATGGATTGCCTAGCGACTGACATTCTGGGACCCTTGCCAAAGACACCCAGAGGCAACCGCTACATACTGGTAGTAGCTGATCATTTCAGCAAGTGGGTAGAAATATTCCCAATTGAAGACCAGACCGCAGAGACTTGTGCTCGGGTAATATTAAACGAGGTTATAGCAAGATTCGGGACACCACTATCCATACATAGTGATCAAGGAAGAAATTATGAAAGTCAAGTATTTAAAGAGCTCTGTAGGATGTTGGAAGTTAAGAAAACCAGATGCAGTCCCAAGAATCCAAGAGGAAATGGAGTCGTGGAAAGGTTCAACAAAACGCTAGTACGCATGATAAAAGCATACCTGTGTGGCGAGCAACAGGACTGGGACTTGAACCTAGGATGTCTTGCATCCGCGTATCGCTCAAGCCAGCATGAGGCTACAAGTCTGACACCAAACCTATTGATGCTGGGGCGAGAGACTAGATTGCCAGCTGAACTGGTATTTGGGAGTACCACCCAAGACCAGCAGCGAGTGAGTTCATATGGAGAGTATGTAGAAGACTTGAAAGAGCGTATGCAGAAGGCACATGCTGTAGCAAGAAAACATCTACATGTGGCGGCGACACGCCATAAAGAATTATATGATACAAGAGGTAGGTGACCTGGTATGGTACCTTGATGAAAATAGGATCAAAGGAGTGACATCAAAGCTCGAGAAAAGGTACGCAGGACCATATCTCATCAAGAAGAGAATATGCGCATTAAACATGGTGTTACAGCTCGACTCCAAGGGA
>JBEVXV010000313.1:0-5853 GCA_040505915.1 Sedimenticola sp.
ATTTATCTACCCGCTAAAACGAAAAATATTTTTCAGTTAGGCTGGGAATGCATGGAAACATTGGGGTTGTGATGATGTGCGTCAGGGCTGACCCTGAGGCCAATACTCTCCAGCATCTCCCGCGCCACAGCTTGATTGATCGCTTCATCTTCAACCAACAACAGGGGTGCGCCACGCAATGAAGGCATGACCTGGGTACTCTGTTCTAGAGACTCATCTGAACTGCACACTACTTATGACCTCCAGGTGCCAAACTTACCTTATAACTTCTCAATAACCCAGTGAAGATGGATAACTTTCAGGGGGGAGTTACTACACCCCCATGGCACGGACTTTTTAAAATGTTACCGTAACTATTCAGCTATACCTATTTGGTAGGGGTCGGAGTCGATTGCGTCAAGATGGGTGGAAAATGCACCTTTTTACGGCGCAATCGACTCCGATCCCAAGCATCAGCTAAATAGTTACAAGTTACCTTACCTTCTGTTAATCCCATAGGATCTAGCATAATACTAGCTCATTCAGAAGATAAAAAATAAAACCGGCTACGCACTACCTTACTTTTTGCACTCACTATTCAGTCACACCCGATTTGAGGCGATTTCCATCAGGGGTCGATATCGTTTGCGGTAAAATTGTGGAAATATCCACCTATTTTTGGCACAAACAACTCCGATCCGAATGGCGCTTACTTAAGCGCTCTTTATATCGGAGCGACTTTAGTCGCGATCAACGTTGCACCAAACCCAGACTACATGCCAGATTCCTTCGCGACTGAAGTCGCTCCTACCAGCAAGCTGGGTGAAATTTTTCCTAAGTCAGTGCCATTCGACTCCGACCCAAAAAACCATAAATTGATGCTTTGATCATCACTCACCTCCATCAACTCGCTCAAAGATTGGTGATATAGTCCGGCTATGACCCCCACAGGAGAGCCCATCGACTTCACTACCCTCGCCAGCGAAATAAGGCGCTGGGGTGCGGCGCTGGGATTTCAGCAGATCGGTATTACCGATATCGACCTGACAGAAGCGGAGAAGCGACTAGCCGATTGGCTGTCCCAGAATCACCATGGTGAGATGGCTTATATGGCCGAACACGGCCTAAAACGGAGCCGCCCTGAGTTACTTGTACCGGGCACACGCCGGGTCATCTCTGCCCGTATGGACTATTTACCCGATAACGATAATCCACAGGCGGTTCTGGACAACCCCCAACAAGCATTTATCTCCCGCTATGCTCTGGGGCGTGACTACCACAAGCTGATGCGAAACCGGTTACAGAAGCTGGCCCAAAAGATTGAGCAGCTGGTTGGCTCTTTCGGCTATCGCGCATTTGTCGACTCTGCACCGGTGCTGGAGAAGCCGCTGGCGGAGAAGGCTGGCTTGGGTTGGGTCGGTAAACACACCAATATCGTTAATCGCGAGGCAGGCTCCTGGTTCTTTCTCGGAGAGCTCTACACCGACCTACCGTTACCAATAGACACCCCAGAGAGCAGCCACTGCGGCCGCTGCAGCGCCTGTCTCGATCTCTGCCCCACCCAAGCGATTATCGCCCCCTATCAGGTCGATGCACGCCTCTGTATCTCTTACCTCACCATCGAGCACAGTGGAGCCATCCCCGAAACATTGCGCCCACTAATGGGCAATCGTATCTACGGTTGTGATGACTGCCTGATGGCCTGTCCCTGGAACCGTTTTGCCACCCCGGCTACCGAGGTGGACTTCCAACCCCGTAATAGCCTCGATTCAAGCTCACTGGTCGAACTGTTTCAATGGAGTGAGAGCCAATTTCTCAAACGCTTCGAAGGCTCCCCAATCCGCCGCATCGGCCATATCCGCTGGCTGCGAAATATTGCTATAGCACTTGGTAATGCTGATAATAATCAGCAAGTTATACCTGCATTAAAGACTCATTCATCACACCCATCGACAATAGTCAGAGAGCATGTAGCCTGGGGACTATCACGTCATCCGAATGTCAAATAGGCCATTTCTGCTATGCTTTACAGTAGGTATGCTAAATTTATCGTATGGAAATCACCTCCACCACCACTCACCCCTTCAACGGCGCCGTTCGCAATAGCGCCGCCAGGGCTGATGAAGCCGAGCGAAAACATCCCTCCAACACAGAGTCGTCATCAGAGGGTGAAGGCTCAGAGCGTATCTCAACCCAGGAGAGAGCCCAGATAAGAAAACTGCAAACCCGCGATCGCGAAGTACACGCACACGAACAGGCCCATATGGCCGCTGGTAGCGGTGTGGTGCGAGGGGGAGCGACTTATCAGTACCAGAAAGGCCCCGATGGCAGGCTCTATGCAGTGGGTGGAGAGGTTAAGATTGATACAAGCGGTGTCCGGGGCAACCCTCAGGCAACGGTACAGAAGGCTGAGACCATCAGGCGGGCAGCCCTGGCCCCAGCCAACCCCTCAGGTCAGGACCTCCAAGTGGCCGCTGCGGCAACCCAAATGGCGGCGGCGGCCCGCAGTGAGCTACAGGCTGATGTGAGGGAAGAGCAGACTGAGGCTAACGAAGAGAGCAGCGAAGCCCGTTCCAGCAACGATAAACTCCAGCAGAAACTGATTGGAAGTGGAGCGCTGGGGAGCGAAGAGGGAGCGGCCTCAGTGGATACCTTTGTGTAAGCTGCTTGGGGGGCGGCATTGATTTTGCCAAAAACTGCTAATCACAATCCTCTCCATCATCCTCTTCACCCTCTTCATCCGTAACGCTCAGCCTCATTTCGATATTGACCTCTACATCACTGGCCTCTACTAAAACCCCTTTTCTCCAGCGGGTAGGGTACTCCTCTTTGATTGCCCCCAATTTATAGGCTCCTGGTTTGATATTGAAATGATAGGCACCGGTACTATCGGTAAAATAGCGATTGATCACCACGCCATTAGCCGCTTCAATCAACAATACCTCGACTTCATCAAGCCCATCGACCTCATCAGTCACCACTCCACTGAGCATCACAGCAAGGCTTTGGCTACCCCAGCAGAGGCCCAGCAAAAGAGTAAATATTCTCATCAATAACTTCATGGAGCTGCCCCTTAATTATCAGTTAAACAGTAAGTTGGGCTTCTAATCACCCGCGTTGCTACTAATTATGCAGTAATTGCTCTCGACAGGCCTAAGAAACCAGCCTGAGAATCAGGGCAGACGCAGAAAGTGCTCACGATAGTGGATCGCAATACCGCATCCGTGGTTTACAGAAAAACCTCAGCTTTGAGGTGCTGAAAGTGAATGTGCTGGTCAGACGAAATGAAGCTTTCCATGTCGATGCGCTGGAACTGTACAACGCCAAACAACGCGCCGCGTATATCAAGGCTGCCAGTATCGAACTGGGTACGCAATTACGGTGACAGTTTACTAAATACACTAAATCACCGGCTAATATCTTTTTTCTTAGGGCCTCGTTTTCGAAGCTTTAGCTGTTTACCCGTTAGTTTTTCAAGATTTTGAATCCACTTGTCGCTGCCCAGAGGGCGGCCTATCATCTCCGCACGACGAAGGTCTCTGTACGCCTGACCGTTATCAGTATCTTGAGACAGAAACAAAGCAAAGTTGCCGTAGCGCTCCAAAACCGGTGCAACCGTGACCAGCCCATCGTCATACCCAGAAAGATGGGCATCGACACTGGACCATTTCCAATTTTGTGCATGTTTGACCAGCTTGGCCCGTACAGGCTTAAGAGAAACATAACACACAGCATGTGCAAGGTGTTGTTCATCCATAACCACCGAGCCAAAACGTCCTTGCCATAAGTGGCCAGTCGTCCGCATGCGAACATTTATATAGCCGGTATAGCGGCGGTGTGCCTGTGCAAAAGTGCGGCGTAGCCCATCCTTATCAGAAGGCACAATAATGATATATACATGATTTGGCATCAGGCAGTAGCACCAAATTTTGGCCTCTGCCTTTTGTGCGGCTTCACCCAGCATATCCCTGTAAAGCACATAGTCTCCTTCCTCAAAAAAGCTCTGTGCTCGCCGGTTGCCGCGCTGGGTGACATGATGAGGATGGGCGGGAATAACAATCCGTGGTAGTCGTGCCATCTACATACTTCAGCATAATTAGTGTATTTAGTAAATTGTCACCGTAATTGCTCGCGGTCTTCGGGTTGTGTAAAAACGGACTTGAACTCCGTATTGTCCAGCTATACTATGACAGCATGATTCCCCGATTACTAAAGACGGAGCTGCTTACCCAGCTTGATGAGTACCCTATTGTCACCCTATTGGGCCCCAGGCAGGCAGGCAAGACAACGTTGGTTCGGGAGGTGTTGACCGACTATGAGTATGTGAGCCTGGAAACGCCGGATGTGCGCCAGTTTGCGTTGGAGGACCCGAGGGGTTTTTTGGCTCAATACCCGCCGAAGGTGATATTTGATGAAATCCAGCGTGTGCCGGAACTGCTCAGTTACCTGCAGGGGATCGTCGATCAGCGACAGGTGAATGGGCAATTTGTCTTGACCGGTTCCCATCAGCTTCAGTTGCGAGCCGCCGTCAGCCAATCCCTTGCGGGGCGCACCGGCGTATTGCATCTACTGCCTTTCTCGATTGCGGAACTCGATTCGGTCGGTATTCGATTCGAGACCTTCTATGATTATATTTTTCACGGTTTTCTGCCGCGTATCTACGATCAAAAACAACGCCCCAATGCGGCTTATGCCAATTATTATCAAACCTATGTCGAACGGGATGTGCGACAACTTATCCAACTGAAGGATGCCGGATTATTCGAAAAATTCATCAAACTGCTGGCCGGGCGTGTCGGGCAATTGATCAATTATCAATCGCTTGCCAACGATGTGGGGATCGATGCCAAAACGATTAAGCAGTGGCTCTCGATATTGGAGGCTTCCTTCGTTGTCTTTAAGTTGCCACCCTATTTCGAGAATTTCGGGAAGCGGGTTATCAAGGCGCCGAAATACTTCTTTACCGATACCGGGCTCTTGGCCTATCTGCTCGATATTGAAAAACCCAGCCAGCTGCTGCGTGATCCATTGATCGGCAACATGTTTGAAAACCTCGTGATCCTGGAGGCATTCAAGGCCCGCTATAATCGAGGATCAAAGCCGAATCTCTACTTTTATCGTGATAGTCACGGCAAGGAGATCGATCTCCTGTACCGGTCAGGCAGTGATTTGATCGGTATGGAGATAAAATCCGCGAGCACCTGGAATAACGATTTCAAAAAGACGCTGAAGCAGTTTTCAACGTCCAACCATCCCCTTGCTCAAAGCTATGTTGTCTATAGCGGTGACAGAAGGGAATTCAGTGATGGTGTCAGGGCCCTCCGTTACAGTGATGTTGGAGGGCTGTTTCAGTGATGACAATGATGTAGCGTAGGCACTTAATGACTAATTGTCCATAAGGTTGCCGCCTAGGGGTTGTGGCGTAAAAGGATAGGAATTTCAACCCATAAAATCAACCAAAATCACGATATTCAGAGAGGTACCACCCACCAGCCCCACGGATTTTGGCGGAAGGAATTAATAGAGAACACGCAAGAACGGAGGGAGCCGCAGCAAGGGGATTCTGGCGCCTGCTTGAGTCGGGAGCTACAGCCCCAGCTCTTTCCAGCGCTCCGCTATTGCCCACGCTCAGGATAATTTTTCACTTCCCCATAACTGTAGGGTACTCCTCTTTGATTGCCCCCAATTTATAGGCTCCTGGTTTGATATTGAAATGATAGGCTCCGGTACTATCGGTAAAATAGCGATTGATCACCACGCCATTAGCCGCTTCAATCAACAATACCTCGACTTCATCAAGCCCATCGACCTCATCAGTCACCACTCCACTGAGCATCACAGCAAGGCTTTGGCTACCCCAGCAGAGGCCCAGCA
>JBEVXV010000314.1:0-9140 GCA_040505915.1 Sedimenticola sp.
AAGCAGCAGCAGACGCCCAAGCAGCAGCAGACGCCCAAGCAGCAGCAGACGCCCAAGCAGCAGCAGACGCCCAAGCAGCAGCAGACGCCCAGGCAGCAGCAGATACCCAGGCAGCGGCAGATGCCCAGGCAGCAGCAGATGCTCAGGCAGCAGCAGATGCCCAGCTAGCTGATGGTCAGGTGATCTATGCTCAGCAGTGCGCAGGGTGCCATGGAGATGACCCTGCTCAGAAGGGGCTATCTGTCGACAAGGGTACAACTGGACCCGCGATCTCAGCTAAACATAGCTATATCAACAGTGCTACTGCCGAGAAACTCGCTGCTTATATCAGCAGCACCCTCAGTAACACCGTTCAAGCAGATCCCGTTGATGAAGGTAAGGTGATCTACGCTCAGCAATGTGCAATGTGCCATGGAAATGACCCTGCTCAGAAGGAGCTATCTGTCGATAAGGGTACAACTGGACCTGTGATCTCAGCTATGCACAGCTATGTCAACAGTGCTACTGCCGAGAAACTCGCTGCTTATATCAGCAGCACCCTCAGTAACACCGTTCAAGCTAATCCCGTTGATGAAGGAAAGGTGATCTACGCTCAGCAATGTGCAATGTGCCATGGAAATGACCCTGCTCAGAAGGAGCTATCTGTCGATAAGGGTACAACTGGACCTGTGATCTCAGCTATGCACAGCTATGTCAACAGTGCTACTGCTGGGAAGCTCGCTGCTTATATCAGCAGCACCCTCAGTAACACCGCTCAAGCTAATCCAGTTGAAGAAGGTATGCAGCTCTACACAGAGGATTGCGCCGGGTGCCACGGGAGTGACCTTACTCAGAAGAGATTCTCTATCGATAAGGGTAAAACAGGCCCCATAATTTCAGCTAAGCACGGCTATGTAGACAGCGCCTCAGCTGAAAAACTTGCCGCCTACATAAACAGCGTACTCAGCACCACTGGTCAATAAAAAGGAGGGTAATCTATTGCTTTGCTTATGCTTCATCTCCAGTTTTGGTGAAGCATGAGCAAGCTATTTAAACGCTGTATCTATTCAACTGGGTTAGCCGTCGGGTAATATTGGCTTATTTACATGGCTGGAGTTGTCATCGACACTTTATTGTTATCTTATAAGGGCCTGACATTTTTGGCTAAGGGCTCGCAAAATAATAATCTCATAAGTTTGGTACGCCTCGGCGACCCAAAATAGGACGTTACTGTTTTTCTAACCCTAAAGTGCCCCATGCTACTTCTTGAAGCATCAATACGTTTGTTACCCTTTTAATCACCACTAAAATGTATGCCGCACAAATATAAATCATTCACTATATCGAAATATCTTTATCACTGGATGAGTGTTGTACTGATAGCGTTCAGTCTTGTAACAGGATTAAGAATAGCGGCTGATGATGCGCAGCATGTGTGGGTAGATCTATTATCTTCCTTACTGCCACAAGGTAATGTCATTTTATGGCATGTATGGAGTGGATTTGCGTTACTGTTTGTACTGGTTGTTTACCTGCTGTCCCAAGCACAATTGATGTACAAAACGGGAGTTTGGTGGAAAACAAGCAGCCGCCATTTTATCACCCTGACCTTTTATCTGCGTCGACTGATAACGCTATTATTGGTCGCTATCACGTTGATGGGGCTCTATCTTTATCTTGGTATCGATTCGGTTTCAGAGCAGACAATGGCCTCTGCCCACCTGCTTCTGGCCTGGATTATACTGTTTGTCATTATTGCCCACGTAGCTTCGGAAGGATTCAGTAGCGGTTATAAAGTTTACTTGAGCGTTCTTCTACCAGGAGGCGGCAGTCTATTATCACTCTCTAAACTAGTGGGTGTAGTTAGTCTGATAGCACTCGTGTTTGTAGTGGTTATATCAGAAGAGGTATCACAGACGCTCACTATTCATCGAACAGATAAGTTACCAGAGCTTGATGGTATTGCAACTGATAAGGTTTGGAAAAATGCGAGCAGGGTAGTTGTCAAGACAGTCCGTGGAAAAAATCTCAGTGAAGAGGCTTCACAGGTGCAGATCAGTGCGGTTCACGATGGTGAGAATGCCTATTTTCTATTTGTTTGGCAGGATGAAAGTAAAAGCCAGCAGCACTTGCCTCTGGAGAAAACTATCGAAGGATGGCGAGTAAAGCATGACGGATTTACGTCTCAGGATGAAGTCGAATACTATGAAGATAAGCTTGCCGTTATGTTGTCAAGAGACGGCAGTATTGCTGGTGGACATAGCACACACCTTGGTCCGAAACCATTGGGCAATCTACCGGCGGCATTGAATGCCAGGGGATACCATTACACTAACGATGGAACAATTCGTGATGTATGGCACTGGAAATCAGTGCGCTCAGGGTTAGCCATGGGGCCGGTCATCGGAATGTTTGGTGATAGCTATTTCGGGCCACCGCGCCCGCTACGACAGGGGCATGTCCGTTATACAGCCGGCTATTATCAGGATCCAGTGGAAAGTGGTGGCTACACATCCAATTGGCTTTGGTATAACGATGATTTTATTACACCAAGACGCCTGCCATTAAAACCTGACCTGCTAGAAAATAGAGATGATAGCTATCTTGAGTGGTATGAGACAAGAGCCTATCGCCTCGAGGATGACCAATACCCCATCGGCACACTATTACCCTCCGTATTGTCGATTGATAGAATAGAGGGTGACCGTGCCGACGTGTTGGCGGCTGCTACCTGGAAAGATGGCTATTGGACGCTTGAGGCGAGTCGGGCACTTAATACGGGATCGACCTTTGATTTGCCGATAGAGACAGGTGTGTATCTATGGGTGAGTGTGTTTGACCATGTGCAGACACGTCACAGCTATCATCTGCACCCTGTTAAGATCAGGGTTAAATAAGATGCGCTGTAATAAATATATTTCTCACAAACTCACCCTTTTAGTTTTTATCCTACTTCTCTCAGGGTGTAGTGATACCGCTGAGTTTTCGCCTCCCGAAAAAAACTTTCGATTACAAAAAATTGGATCACAAGGGCAGTCGATCAATCCTTTAGATGGGCCATGGAGTTGTGTCGAAGATCTAAACAGTGGGCTGATGTGGGAAGTGAAAACTGATAAAGAGAATTTGCGGGATTATCGCTGGAACTATAGTTGGTTTGATCTCGGCGATTCTACGCGGGGTGTAAAGGATGGTGGTTCCTGTTTTAATCCTCTTCGAGAGGATGTGAATGATATTATACCGACACATCCTGGATGCCATACCATGAATTATGTTGATCAGGTTAATCGGCAGGGACTTTGTGGTTATTATGATTGGCGACTACCTGATGTGATAGAGCTTGATACATTGGTTGATAACGATGCCCGTCTTGGTCAAGTAAGAATACAAGAGGGTTTTTTCCCCCGCACAAAAAAATCAGGCTACTGGACCTCTAATAGTTTTACCGAAAATTCACAAACAGCTTGGGCAATCAGCTTTGCAACGGGTCATAAAGAAGCATTTAAAACATCAATAGCCTTTTATATCAGATTGGTACGAGGGGGTAAGGTGGCCGAGGTTAACGCTCAACCTTAGGGGGTGATCGACCTGTACCCAAAACGACTGCTGTTCCGTTAACTCCCTCTCCCTCATAGGGAGAGGGAATGTTCTATTGCAGTATGTCATGTTGCTGTTGATATATGTGCCCTAAAAAACACCTCCACACAAAGAGTTACTGCAACATACTACAAAGTTAACGGGACAGCAGTGATCCAAAACGACAGATGAACTGATTGCCAACCAGGATTATAATCACCTGCTAATCAGCCTCATAAAGAGATCAACTTGCCTCTCCAATAGATTGAAATCCACACCGATATAACCGAAAGCGGTGATACCGCCAGCAATCTCCTGGCGCAAGCCTCTGGGTTATCGAAGCGGAATATCAAAAGCGCCATGCAAATTCCCGCCCTGGTCAAGTGCCTTAAAACGCTTCCAGAAGGCCATTACCTCGATCTCCGTAGCTATAAGCGTGACCGCTATCTTCTTCTGATAAAATTGGCTGAGGGTAACTTTAGGATTATTGAATCGGGTTTTGAAGCGAGTGATTTTGAGGTAGATGAATCCCGGCTGAAGAGGCGTCTTAAGGTGTTGGTCAAACGTGAGTTTCCACGGAGCAGTAATATTCGCCTCTATGCCATGGGGTGTTTTGAAACAGCTGATTGGAATATCAGACGCAAGACTATATGAGTTATTTTGTTGGGCTTCTCATACGCAGACGAATCAACATAAATGTAATCAGATTTACAGGGTGGAGGTGCGGTGATGGACAGGGAGGCAAAGTGCTCAGAGCTTTTACTTGAAGTAGTGCTGAATGCTCAGCGGTCTCTTCTTCTTTGCCCCCCCTGCAAGGGGAAAACTGTTCAGCCGCTAGTCGGCTGCTTGCCAGCTGCCATCGGGTTGGCGGCAGGCGGTACCGTAGACGGTCTCTCTCTTTCCTTCGATGACCGCTTCGGTGGTGTATTCGCGGCAGGGGCCAGTCGAAGAGGCATAGGTTCTGGTCGGTGTGACCTCATAACTGTTGCCGGAGTCTGGGTTTTGCCAGGCGGATGTCTGGTTCACGGGTGTGGTTTCCAGTGAACGCTGGGTACGGTAGCGGTCATTGTCATCCATCTCCTGGCCGATATTACCTCCAATGTAAGCCCCGGCAAGGGTGCCTGCGATGATGGCGGCGGTACGACCCGCACCGGAACCCACCTGGTTACCCAGGATGCCGCCAGCGAGACCACCGACAACGGTTCCGGTACCTCGTCCGCTTGTTTGGCAGCCGCCCAGTAGTGTTGCTGAAAGGGCCAGAGCAAGGACTACTTTTGTACGCATATCTCAATTCCATTTTCAGTCTCTATAAAAGGATTATAGCTTGACCGGCTATGATGTGCAGGCGTTTTTTAGCACTGCTCCCAAGGTAGGCCATGAAAACGCCAGCCGTTGACGGTGCTGCGGTGATGTCCCTCATCGAGATCGCCCTCAAAACCTTCATCGACATGGAATACGCGGTTAAAATTACCCTCTACGAGGGCCTTGCCCGCTTCAAGCGAACGCTTACCGCTACGGCAGATGAGGATCACTGGGGCGCAGCCATCCTCTTTGTCACATACTGCGCCACCGAGGACGAGTTTGCGGATATCGGTGACGAAGTGGGGATTTTCAACCCAGTCGGGTTCATCAATCCAGGGTACGTGGACAGCCCCCTTGGGGTGGCCAACGAATAGATACTCCATGCTGGAGCGGATATCTACCAGAAGGGTGCGTGGATCATCCTCTAGCATCTGCCAGGCTTGTTGTGGGGTGAGTCCTGTTGGTTCTGTGCTGCTCATCTCTCTGTCTCTCCGGTAGTGGTGTAACGCTTCTGCCGTGTATGATAGATAAAACGCTATTGTATATAAAGTAAATTTATGCGCGCAAAGATAATACTTCTGATCATATCTGTAATTGCACGACTTCCGCTCGCTTTTTCCCAGAAAATAGGCCGGTTGTTGGGCTGGTTCGCCTACTATATACCGAACCGCGAGTATCAGGTTTCGGATGTTAATATCAAGCTCTGTTTTCCTGACTACTCAAAGGAGGCACATGATAGGTTATTGAAGCAGTCGCTAATGGAGAGTGCTGTGACGATGATGGAGATCCCCGGCACTTGGATGGGTGATCACCGTCAATGGCTGGCGCGGGTTCAACCAGGTACGGGGGCAGATCTGTTTGAACAGACTTTGGCAAAAGGCCAAGGGGTGATTGCGGTAGGGCCGCATCTTGGGAATTGGGAGGTGGGGCTTCACCAGCTGTCATCCCTGGCACCGGTAACCGCGCTCTACCGTCCGCCACGTCAGGCGGTGTTAGACGGCCTGATCAAGCGAGGGCGTAGTGGGAGTGGTGCGCAGTTGGTTCCGGCTACACCCCAAGGCGTAAAAGCGATTTACGCTGCGCTTAGGCGGGGTGAGATGATGGGGGTGCTGGCCGATCAAGAGCCCAAGGCGGCGGGGCGGCAGGGTGGGGTGTTTGCCCCTTTCTTTGGTTTGCCAGCGATAACTATGGTGTTGGTCAATCGGCTTGCCCATAAGACCGGGGCTCCTGTGCTATTCTGGTATATGGAGCGGTTGGCGAATGGGGAAGGTTTTCGTATGCACTGGTTTGATGCCCCGGAGGGAATAGCGGATGCTGATCCCGTTATCGCGGCGACAGCGCTAAACCAGGGGTTGGAACACTGTATCCGTCAGTGCCCTTCACAATATCTCTGGAGCTACAAACGCTTCTATCAGCGACCGGTTGGTGAGTCGTCCCCCTATTCATAATCAACTCTTTTGGCTAAAGTGTTGGTAGATAAGTGCCGCTAATAGTTCGGGAGACTCTAAATCTAACAATAAAGGACTTGGATGTATGGTGAACCTACCTCGCCCACCTCTTCTACGCTTACAGGTGATACTGTGCCTGTTTCTCTGCACCACGCTATCGTTGCAGGCAGCCCCCGTTCAGGTGGATGCCGCCGATGCTCGGATTTTGATCGATATCTCCGGCAGCATGAGGCAGAACGATCCTAAGAATTTGCGTCGCCCGGCACTGCGGTTGTTGGTGGGGCTGCTACCGGATGAGGCCCGTGCCGGTGTCTGGACTTTTGGTCAGTACGTCAATATGCAGGTGCCCCTGGGTCAGGTTGATGAAGCCTGGCGGGAACGAGCAAGAACCGGGGCGGCAAAGATAGGCTCTCCCGGCCAGTTTACCAATATTGAAGAGGTGCTTAAACGCGCTATCGCCGACTGGGAGGGTGCCAGCCGCGTCTATCAACGTCACTTGATACTGTTGACTGACGGCATGGTTGATATCAGTAAATCCCCTGGTAAGAACAGAATTTCCCGGCAACGTATTATCGATGAGCTGGTTCCGAAACTTAAGGGGTATGGTGCCAAGGTTCACACCATCGCCCTCTCTGAGCGTGCCGATCATGAGCTGATGAAGATACTCTCGAATGAGAGTGGCGGCTGGTACGAGCAGGTTAATGATGCAGAGCAGCTGCAGCGGATTTTTCTCCGCATATTTGAGAAGGTGGGGCGCCCCGATACCATTCCCCTGACCGATAATAAATTTCTTGTCGATAGCAGTATTGAGGAGCTGACACTACTGATTTTTCGCAAAGATGGTGCCGAGCCGACACAGACGATAATGCCATCGGGTCAACAGTTTGGAACCAAAGAGGCCCCGGAAAACGTGGTCTGGCATCACGATGAGGGTTACGACCTACTAACTATTGCCGATCCCGAAGTGGGTGAGTGGCGGGTGCTGGCAGCAACCGATCCCGACAACCGGGTGATGGTAGTGACCAATATGAAGATGCGCAGCAGTGAATTGCCCAGCCGTTTTGTGCTTGGGGAGCAGTTGCCGCTGCAGGTTCACTTCACCAATAAGGGAGAGACGATTACCCGCAAAGAGTTTCTCGATATGGTTGAGGTGAAGAGTGAACAGGTAAATGAGGGTGTCGTCAGTGAACCCCGTCCGCTGTTTGATGACGGTCAGGGTGCAGATAAGGGCGCGGGTGATGGCAACTTTACTGTTGTGGTAGGTGAGGGACTCAACGCCGGAAAAAATGAGCTGATTATCCGTGCAGATGGAAAAACATTTCAGCGTGAGCAACGTCACCGCTTTGAGCTGGCCTCACCATTCAATGTTGAGGTTATCGACAGAGAAGCGGACGGTACACTATTGCTGATGAGCGCCGATAAAGAGCTGGTGGATATGGCGTCGCTGCAGTTTGAGGCGTCGCTTACCTCAGCAGAGGGCCAAGAGACCCCCGTGATGATGCTTCCGGCTATGGAAGAGGGTACCTGGGAGGCGCGAATTGACACCGCTTCTATGATCGGTGATTCGACACTGGAGACCCGTGTTACAGGCAAAACTGCATCGGCTAGCGAGCTGAGCCTGGTATTTGATCCAGTGACAGTTGAAGGAAGAGGCGTAGTGCCGCCACCCGAACCACCCCCGCCACCGCCGCCACCAGAGCCAATACCACCACCGCCGGAACCTGAGCCAGCGCCAGAACCTGAGCCAGCGCCAGAACCAGAACTAGAACCTTCTATGGAGCCAGAGGAGGAGTCTTCTGACTTGATGATGAACGCGGCTATTTTTGGAGGGGTCAACTTACTGCTGTTAATGGGTGCGGGTGTCGGTTTTTGGTTCTACCGCCGCAGTATGAGGGATGAACAGGTTCAGTTGATCACAGAAGATGAGGACGCATCTGATGCAGATTGATCTCCTGATTCTGATGATGCTGGGTGAGCTACTGCTGATCACAACAGTGACCTCGATACTGCTGATTGTGCGGGCGCTGATTAAAAGAAAGCGTGACCGTATGGCAATTCGGCAGCTGCTGGGGAGAATCAAAAAAGATGATGAGCGTCGTACCACCGAAACACGGGGGGTGGCGCAGAGTGTCTATAACCTGGAGGGAGAGGCTCTGGAGAAGGCGGTTAGTCATATCAGCCGGGGCGAGAAGCTCTTCTATCAGACCTTTATGAATCTCTATTTGGTGCATGATGCTACTGCATTGCAGAACCTCAATGTCGAGTTTGAATCTGCGGTAGAGCCCTATCGTGCGCTCGAGATCCCCAAAGGGAGCGGTGGTGCCGGGGGAGGAGCGATTGAGGAGAAGGCCGAGGCTAATTTCAATGCGGAAATCGAACGGTTAAAGATTGAAAATAAGCGCCTGAGTGGTGAGCTGGGTACTACCATGGACACCATGAGCAGAATGCTCAATGAGTTCTCCCTGATGTTTGCCGGAGGAGCGGGATCTGATCTGGACAAGGATAAGTTACGCCAGATGTTTGAAAAACATGAGGCGATTGTTAATGCCGAGCAGGCGGCTATAGCAGAGCTGGATGAGCCTACTGATCTTGATGAAGTCGCCGTAGAGGAACCAGAGGCGATTGATGAAGAGGCCGCTGTGGATCTTGACGATGCCTTAGGCGACTGGGAGAGTGAAGATCTGGATTCTACGGTAGATGAGCAGATGGCCGATGCTGTGGCGGATGGGGTTACCGAGGTGGTGCTGGATGAGCCCCTTGAGTCTGCCGACGAAATGGAGTCAATCTCCCATCTTGCTGAAGAGCTGTTTGCGGACGGTGATGAGGGTGCGGTAGAGG
>JBEVXV010000314.1:9240-16760 GCA_040505915.1 Sedimenticola sp.
CAGAGCCCGAAGCAGAGCCCGAAGCAGAGCCCGAAGCAGAGCCCGAAGCAGAGCCCGAAGCAGAGCCCGAAGCAGAGCCCGAAGCAGAGCCCGAAGCAGAGCCTGAAGCAGAGCCTGAAGCAGAGCCAACCCTAGATGAGGTTACGGACCTGGATGATCTTATCGATGCCGGGTTGGATGAGATGACCGATCTCGATGACGTTATCGATCTTGACGCTGCGCTGGATGAGGATGAGAAAAAGGATTGAGACGAGCGCAATCGCCTGGAATATGTGCGACGTTCATCGCGGCGAGGGCACCGCTCCTACAGGAAGATGTGCGACGTTCATCGCGGCGAGGGCACCGCTCCTACAGGAAGATGTGCTATAAAAATATGATCTGATAGAGGCAGGGGAATCCTTGTGACTTCTCAATAACCCAGTGCAGATAGATAACTTTCAGGTGGGTGAAGAGACACCTTTTTAGGACGTACAGCAGCAGGGATGCTGCTGTGAGTGTACAGGGATTTGTTCACCTCGTGTCCAGAAAAGGTGTTACTGAACCCTCTATGACACAGACCTTTTGAGAGGTTACGTCACCCTCTCGTACCTACTTCTCCTCTCTTGCCTTTAACTCTTTCTGTTCCAGATGCAACGCTTTTAGCCGTGCGGTCATAACCGCGCTTTGATAGTAATCGATGGTGTGGTCACTTAGGGCCTGTTCGAGCTGCTGGATAGCTGCCCGCAGATTCCCCGAATGGTAGTGATACTCTGAAAGGTAGCGGCGTCCTGAGGTTTGATCACCACTGTCACCGCCAGCCTGGGCCAGAAGTTTGTATAGGGTCGTGTTGTCGGGATAAACCAGAACCTGCTCCTCTAGCAGCGGTATCACCATTGCCGCTTCTCCCTGATCGAGGAGTGCCTGTGCATAGTAGATGGATAGTGGATAGCTCCCTGGGTGAAACTCCAGCCCCTCCTTCAATATTTGCAGCCCTTTCTTGGGATGGCCGTTCCCTTTCTCGATCAGTGCGTTAGCAACAATATACTCAATCTGGTGTGGTCGCTTTTTCTGTAGCTTGATCAGCGCTGCTTTTGCCTCTTGATAACGGCGCGTGGCGAGCAGCGACAGGAGGTAGCCATACTGCTGTCCCTCTCTATTTTTGAAGCGCCCTTCGGACAGGGTTTTTTCAAAAAAGAGGACGGCCTCATTGGGGTTGTCAAATTGAGCGGAACGTAGCTTTGCTCGCAATAGATGGTACCCCAGACTGTCGGGGCGCTGCCGATAGCGGTAATCGCCCGCCCGTCCGTAGGCATCGGCAATTCGGTTGCTGGTTACCGGATGGGTGCGGAGAAACTCAGGTAACCGGCCGCTGTCGTAGAGGCGAGAGGCTTTTCCCATGCGTGCGAAGAAGGTTGGCATTGCCTGTGGCTCAAAGTGGGCATCGGCCAGTGTCTGAATGCCGATGCGATCAGCCTCCTCTTCGTGGCTGCGGGTAAAGTTTATCTGGCGTTGAGCCATGCCCGCCTGAATACCCGTGAATGCAGCTGCCCCAGCCTCTGGGTTGTCGCTGGCGGCACCGATTACAATGGCGGCGACGGTTAACGCAGCCATGGGTACTGACATCCGTTGAACCGCATCAAAGGTGCGTAGCAGATGCTGTTGGCTGACATGAGCCGTCTCATGGGCTAGCACTGATGCGAGTTCACTTTCGGACTGAGTGGCGGTGACCAGACCGGTGTAGATGCCGATATAGCCCCCTGGGCCGGCAAAGGCGTTGATCTCGGGAGCATCGACGAGAAAGAAGTGAAAGTCACGGCCCGGGTTATCTCCCGCCTCAACCAGTCGTTCCCCAAGGGATTGGATGTAGCTCTCCATCAGTGGGTCAGAGAGCACACTCATCCTGCTGCGGATATTACGCATAAATGCCTGGCCAAATCGCAGCTCTTCTGCGGGAGTGACAAGGTTGCCCGATGGATCCCCTATGTCTGGCAGGCGAAAATCTATGGCAAAACTGCTGCCAGAGATTGAGGAGAGCAGGAGAAGCAGGCAGATGAGGCCAGCCCGTTTTCCTGATGGACGGATTGATGTGCGATGTTTAAGCATTTACGAGTAGACCTGTCGATAGCAGGAAAGTTCTGATGTTACCCTCCCGCTCAGCCGTTGGCAAAAGGGTGGTGGTGTGTAGGAGCAGCGCCTTCGCCGCGATGGACGGTGCGTAGATCCTGCCATATTCGATCGCTCCGGGGCGGCGGGGCTCCTACGGGTGAAGTATCAAACAGGCTATCAGTTGAGTTGAATCCGCTGACCCCAGGGTACGCTGCTTTTGCTTTTGCTTTTGCTTTTGCCTTTGACTAACCAAATCACATGATAGTGAGGGGGCATTTTTGGAAAAAAACCTTCGGCATCGGTGAAGTAGATCAAGGTTTCCGGTTGCAGGCTCTGCTTCTCCACCCATTCGAATATGGGGGCGAAACGGGTGCCGCCGCCACCGGTGAAGGTACGTGGAAGTTTGAACGCCTCCCAAGGTTCAAATATCCAGGGGCCATCCTCGGCTAGGAGCTTGTCCTATTCTCGGACAGGCACCTAGTGATGCATCACAGGCCATAAGGGTGACCCGCGCCCGCAGTTGTCCCTTGATGGCATCGATCTCAGAGATGAATTGCTTAAACTCTTCGCTACCGATGGAGCCACTGGTGTCGAGGGCTACTACCAAGTCAATCTGCTGGCTACGCAGACTGGGGAGTATAAATGCCCCTTCACGTCGTGATGGCCGCATATAGCTGTAGTCGTCACGGGCATTGCTTGAGAGGTGCTGGGCCAGAAGGGCGCGCCAGGGGAGTTGTGGCTGTAGCAGGTGATCAATCATGCGTGCCAGTGTGCCGCCCAGTTTTTCCGCCTGCACCGCCTGCTGGGCGGCACCAGCCATGCGTTGTTGCCATTGAATGCTGAGCGTCTCCTGCTCGTCAGGGCCGAGGGCGGAAGCGCAGGAAGGCGATGATGCGTTCATTAATACCGTTACGGTAAGCCCAGAGCACCCAATCATCAAGGTGGGTGTCTACCTCGAAATGACTTCTCAAAAAATCTGTGGCATAGGAGGTGCAGTAACACCTTTTCAGGAGACACGGTGAATAGATCCCTCTACGTTCACAGCAGCATCCCTGCTGCTGTACGTCCTGAAAAAGTGACTGCACCCACCTGGAAGTTGCTCATCTGCACTGGGTTATTGATAAGGTACGTGAAAACAGAAGGTCTCTCTGTTTACTCAGAATTTTTCGGTGTTCCGCTTAAAAAAACAGGCTTCTGATGACCCGCTTCAGCTGTTTGTAGGCTTCAGGTGCATCTTTATCCATCACCTGATCAATCACCCAGCGGTTTTCGTGTTCGCTGCCCATCAACTGTTGGATCTCGTAACCGAGGTGCCGCAGGAAGGGGTAGCTGGGGCCATCATTGGTAAAGCCAAATTCAGCATATTCTGTGGAGCGCTGGTTGAAGCGTTCAATAAAGGGCGTCTGGTAATCACCGGGCCCAAGCAGGTCGCTGCTGTTTTCATCGAGGTGGAGCGCCATCTTCATCACCAAATGGGTAATCAGACTTTGACGCTCTTCGTCATCCAGCGTGCCGTGGCTAATTCTCTCGGTGATCAGGGCTTCGAATATTAGGTACTCGGCGATGACGGACAATCGCTGTACGTCATCATGGTAGACGAAGTTCTCACCGTGAAGCGTGATCGCCTTGTCCATGGCGATGCGCCAGCTATTGAAGGCGATGGCACCCGCTATCTCCTCCAGCGAGCGTTCGGTCCCCTCTTTATGCCAGTGGGTCTTTAGGCGTAAGGCCATGAAAGTTCACTCCAAATCTAAATTTAATTACGCAGTATATTACTAGGCAAGACGGAAATTGAACAGATTCTGTTGGAATCATGGTCAAAAAATGGTTGAAGGTCATGATGTTGCACTACTCAAATCCAGTGCCGTTGGGTACTCCAGAGCTATCGATTCTGACCCGCTTGATATCGGGCATCCGACTGACAATATAGCCTGCACTGATCATCGCTAACCCCTGGTTGTCGGTCTCCAGCGCAGTGAGCAGCTTGTCAGCTGCAACCTGGCAACGCTGATGCCGATCTGGGTTGGTAAGCCACTCCTGTCCCGACTGGACACCTTTGTCCATCTCCGCGTCGAGGCGATCGAAAGCGCCGCTGGATGATTCTATGAACTGTTTGGGTATCTCCAGATCCATTGAGTGGTCATGGACAATGATGTTGAGTTTCATAACGACGCCTTGGGGTGATTTTGTCTTTTGGAAAGTTCTTAAGATAGCCCAGGTTTAGACTAAAGAAAATGGTCACTATTTTAGTATCGTATGTCGACCTATTGATCTCTGTTGGAGTAGACCCTAGTGAGAGCGGTTTGAACAGGTTGATAAACAGTATTACAGGATTCTATCATTTTTGTGTTACTCTAGCGGGCTGATATCCGACGTTTCTTGTAAAAGTTCATTGTAATCAATAGGTTGCAGATTTAACTCCTGTTCGTGCTCGGTGCCGGTGCGCAAATGGAGGTGGGTTGGTGGGTTTCTGCCGATGCCGATCAGGAAACAACAGGTCCCTCTGAGGCGTGCTCATTGGGTGGTCACCAAGAACGTACATTATTTTATTAATTTTTATTTGAGAGCCGACATGACAGATCTTTCCCGTTACCGCAACATCGGTATCTTCGCTCACGTGGATGCTGGTAAAACGACCACCACCGAGCGCATCCTGAAGCTGACAGGTAAGATCCACAAGACCGGTGAGGTGCATGATGGTGAGGCGACCACCGACTTCATGGAGCAGGAAGCCGAGCGGGGAATTACTATTCAGTCCGCTGCCACCTCCTGTGAGTGGAAAGGCCACCGCATGAACATCATTGATACCCCGGGACATGTGGATTTCACCATCGAGGTGTACCGCTCCCTGAAGGTGCTCGACGGTGGTGTCGGTGTTTTCTGTGGATCCGGTGGTGTTGAACCTCAATCCGAGACCAACTGGCGCTACGCCAATGAATCCAAGGTCTCCCGTGTCATCTTCGTCAACAAAATGGATCGTATGGGCGCTGACTTCTACCGTGTGGTCGATCAGGTCGATAAAATACTGGCAGCTAACCCGCTGGTGATGGTGTTGCCTATCGGTATCGAAGAGGACTTCATTGGTGTCGTCGATCTGTTGACCCAGAAGGCCCATATATGGGACGAATCCGGCCTGCCGGAAAACTACGAAGTTACAGATATTCCCGCCGATATGGTGGAGATGGCTGCTGAGTGGCGTGAGAAGTTGATTGAGACTGCGGTAGAGCAGGACGATGATCTGATGGAAGCCTACCTGGAGGGTGAAGAGCCCGCCATTGACGACATCAAGCGTTGTATCCGCAAGGGTACTATCGCGCTGGACTTCTTCCCCACCTACTGTGGTTCCGCCTTTAAGGATAAGGGCATTCAGTTGGTTCTGGACGCCGTGGTCGACTACTTGCCGAGCCCAACCGAGGTTCCACCTCAGCCTGAAGTTGATATGGAAGGCAATGAGACCGGTGAGTTCTCTATTGTTGATCCTGAAAAGCCACTGCGTGCGCTGGCATTCAAGATCATGGATGACCGTTTCGGTGCGCTGACCTTTACCCGCATCTATACCGGTACGATCAAGAAGGGTGACACCGTGCTCAACACCTTTACCGGCAAGACCGAGCGTATCGGTCGTATCGTTGAGATGCACGCTGATGAGCGTATTGAGCTCGATGGTGCCCAGGCCGGTGATATCATCGCTCTTATCGGAATGAAGAACACCCAGACCGGCCATACTCTGTGTGATCCCAAATTCCCAGCTACCCTGGAGCCCATGGTGTTCCCTGCCCCCGTTATCTCCATCGCCGTTGCTCCCAAGGACAAGGGCGGCTCTGAGAAGATGGGTATCGCCCTGAGTAAGATGATTCAGGAAGATCCCTCCTTCCACGTCGAGACCGACGAGGAGAGTGGTGAGACCATTCTTAAGGGTATGGGCGAGCTGCATCTGGATATTAAGATCGATATTCTTAAACGTACCCACGGTGTAGAAGTTAACGTTGGTAAACCTCAGGTGGCCTACCGCGAGACCATTACCAAGCGTGTAGAGGATACCTACATCCATAAGAAACAGACAGGTGGTTCAGGTCAGTTTGCCAAGATCGATTACGTTATTGAACCAGGTGAAGCGGGTTCCGGCTACGAATTCGTATCGAAGGTGACCGGTGGTAACGTTCCTCGTGAGTTCTGGCCTGCGGTAGATAAAGGATTCAAGAAGAGCATGGAGGAGGGTACGCTGGCTGGCTTCCCGTTGCTGGATGTCAAGGTTATCTTGATGGATGGAGGTTTCCACCCGGTTGACTCTTCTGCGGTGGCCTACGAGATTGCTGCCAGGGCGGCTTATCGCACTACCGTTCCGAAGGCTGCACCGCAGTTGCTTGAACCGATCATGAAGGTTGATGTCTTCACTCCCGAAAACCATGTGGGTGATGTGATCGGCGATCTCAACCGTCGCCGCGGTATAATTAAGTCTCAAGAAGCGGGCGCTACCGGTGTTCGTGTCAAGGCCGATGTGGCGTTGAGTGAGATGTTCGGTTATATCGGTGACCTGCGTACCATGACCTCCGGTCGTGGCCAGTTCTCTATGGAGTTCTCTCACTACTCACCCTGTCCAAACAGTGTGGCCGAGGTGGTGATCAAAGAGGTTAAAGAGCGCAACGCTAAGTAATTGCTAGTACCGGTGGCTGGATTTTTCCAGCTACGAAGCAGAGAGGGCGAGGGGGTTTATACCCATCGCCCTTTTTTACTATGCGCTAAAAAAGCCCGCAAGGCATCTGCCTTGCGGGCTTTTTTGTCTGAACTTGCCAGTTAACTCAGTAGCCGCCTTTGCGTTTGGTTTCAGGCAGCCCGGCAATCTTGCCTGCTTGCTTGGCAGGCCCCATAGGGAAGTGGATGTAGAGGGCTTTGGTATCTACCTTGTCAAGGTCGGTCCACGCTTTCTTAAAGTGTTTGACCATACTGCGCTCATTCGGCTGATTGCCGCCATTGTTGAGGTATTCGTCGCGCAGATGCTTGATGATGTCCCAGGCCTTCTCGCTCAGGTTGATGCCTTCGGCCTCGGCGATGACCGCTGCGACCTCTTTATTCCAATCATCCAGGTTGTTCAGGTAACCGTTGGCGTTGGTCTCTATAGTAGTACCGTTAACTTCGTATGACATAGTTTACTCCTTCTCGAAATTGTACCCCCCGAACCTGTTGGCTGCCTGTTATCTATTGGGCAGTGGTCCGAAGAAGGATTTTTTGATCCCTCTATAGTAAAGCTACTGGGGGAAAAATTAAATAACTTGGCGATAAGGGATTTTTGCGCTTCCCTCAAAAAGACTTTTGAGGGATAAAGAGGCCGCATCCCATGGATCTTCCTTCACCAATGCCTTGCTCCTGCAGATGTATCGCATCTTCGACGGAGAGGTCGGCCACCATCAGGCTGCGCGTCGTCAATACTCCCTGCG
>JBEVXV010000315.1:0-1946 GCA_040505915.1 Sedimenticola sp.
TATAGAGCTCGCGGAACCCGGGTGTCTCCGGGATAAAGACCAGCAAGCCGTTACCGCTGAGTTGGGCGATACGGTCGGAAGAGTAGTAGGGATGTTGTCGCGACGACTGAGGTTGAGTCCCATCTTCGATTTTGTCCCTTGCCGCTAAAGAAAACGGACCCACTTGTGCTCAGATTATCTGACCCTTTGTCTGCGCGGAGGTCGGCGTAACTGTGACGCGCATGGGTGTGAGATGAGGTGCAAGGTGATTTCTGGAATGAAGAGAAGGCTTGCTGGAGCTTGGGTCATTTAGAGGAAGGTTGCGGGGTATCCGGATAGGAGTCACCATCCGGCATACGCAGAGAAGGCCCCTTGCCCGCTATGCCGATAAATTCAACCGCTATACCAGTTTGCAGGCAGATGAGCAGTGGCTTAAGCCTTACTGGGTGTTGGTATTGCACCTACTGTTCGCTTTTCCCTTCGATTTTATCAAGTCCTACTTTTTCAAGCGGCACTTCACTGGTGGGATTTACGGTTTTGTCCTGGCAGTGAGTCATGCCTACTCGCGTTTTCTCAAGAGCGCGAAGATGCTGGAAAAGTATTTACAGAAGAGTGTCGAGAGGTAGTGTTAGATTTTAATTGTCAGCTTTTTAACCGCTGCTCGAGGTCGTTAGGTACAACAAAATAGTACTGCTTTCCCTGCTTTGTCTTTACCAGTAACTTCAGTTTATCGGCCATCTGTAGTAGGTCTTTGCGCGCAACATCGTAAGAGATGCCATGAGATTTTTGGTGCTCCTGCACTACATAACTGAACCGTGGGTGTTTAAGGGCATGGCGCAGCAGAGCCAATTGCCGGAAATTAAGCTTTCCTCGCAACCGGGCATTGTTGGTTAGCATGCGCTCTGCCTCATTGATCTCCTGCATCTTCTGGTCAAGGAAGATGTGTAGTGCGTCAACAGCCTGGTGGATTACCTCCATTTGGTGAATCAGAAAGTAGGTCAGATCATTTTCATCGGTTTCGGTATAAAGAAATGCTTTGCTGTATTGCGCTGGTGCCTGTTTGATGATGCGTGAGATCGAAATGAACTCCATCAGCCAGTAGCCCTGTTTGGCCATGGCCCAGTAAAACAGGGCGCGTGCAGTGCGACCATTACCATCGCAAAATGGGTGATCATAGGCCAGCATAAAGTGCAGTACGATAGCCCTAATCACTGGATGTAGAAAGGTGACTCCTGATTCAGAATTACTCTCTTGGTTGGCAAAATCACACAGCTGTTGCATGCGCTCTGGGAGCTGCTCAGCAGTGGGGGGTATGTGCAGGTACTCCTGGGTTGCATTATCCACTACGTATATCTCATCTGACGGGGAGCGGAATCTTCCCACCGCACTTTCGTCAAGGGTGCGGTGGGTCAGTAACCGATGTAGCTCAAATACCACGGAAGGAGTTAGATTCTCATCCTTAATTTCACCGATAAACTGCATAGCGAGGTAGTTGTTCAGAATCATCTGCTCGCTTTTATCTTTAGGGTGGCGATCCTGGCGAATCATCTCCTTGGCGGCATCGCGAGTGGTGGAAGCTCCCTCAAGCTGGCTGGAGTTGATGGCCTCTTCAATCAGTGATCGTATGAGATAGGTGTCGCGCATCTGTGAATTAGTGATGGCATCACTGGATTGAATGGTTCCAGCGGCATGGCGATCTAGCCAATGAAGTTCACGTAGTATCCGGTCCGGTATGGCGAACTGCATGAGATTGTCCTGCTTATCCCCCAGCGGGAGTGGCTGAAACAGGTTTTTGCGTGCTATTTTGATGCGGAGCCACCAGGCTTCGCTACTTAGGTCCTCTGGCGGGGAGAGGTGGCGTAGCTTGTCCCAGTGCAGATAGCGGCCTTTCTGATCAACCGGGCTTGTATTCTGCATTATGTGCATAAATTGCCCTGCATTCTCCATAACAGTTTGGAGGATACCTT
>JBEVXV010000316.1:0-2426 GCA_040505915.1 Sedimenticola sp.
CGCTGAATGAGTCTGATCACAGCACCAAGATGTGTGACCACGATTTGTTTGGCACTTTCTTAACTATGGCCGGTGACTTATGACTCGACTCTTCTCCCTCGCACTTCTCTTTTTTAGCACGCTATTGTTGACCTCCTGCGGTACCTCGCTTCGTTCCGAATCTGAGATCCCCGACTTTAATCGCTACTACGCTGACATCCTGGCCACGGGGTCGATGAAAAAGCCGGTGGATTATCATAAAGAGGTCAAACCCCTACTCGAAAAGCGCTGCGTGGTCTGCCATGGCTGCTACGATGCGCCCTGTCAGTTGAAGCTGAGTTCTTATGAGGGGCTCACCAGGGGAGGCAGCAAACACGAGGTCTATGACTCTACCCGCTTGGTTACAGCCCATGTTACGCGGCTCTTTATCGATGCTCACACCACCGCAGAGTGGCGTAAGAAAGAGTTCCATAGTGTACTGAATGAGGCCGAAGCCAGCCCGGAAGCGAACCTGGAGGAGAGCTTGGTTGCATCCATGCTGGCGCTGAAACAGGCCAACCCGCTGCCCCAGGGGGAGCGGTTGTTGAAGGGTTTTGATCTCGCCCTTGATCGTAAGCAGCAGTGTTCTACGATAGATGAGTTCTCCAGCTTTGCATCGAAAAAACCGTTGTGGGGTATGCCCTACGGCTTGCCTGGTCTGAGACAGGAGGAGTACGACACGCTGATGCGTTGGTTGGCGCAGGGTGCCCAGGGTGATGACCGGATTGTTCTCTCGCCGGGGCAACGGGCGCAGGTGGCTCAGTGGGAGGCATTTTTCAACGGCAGCAGCAACAAAGAGAAGCTGGTCACTCGCTACCTCTATGAACACCTCTTTCTGGCTGACCTCTACCTTGAGGACGATGAGAGTAGGCGCTGGTTCAACTTAGTGCGCTCACATACCGCTCCGGGAGAGCCGATAGATATTATTGATGCGCGGCGCCCCTTCTCCAATCCAGGAACGGCCCCCTTCTACTACCGGCTGCAACCGGTGCGCAGTGCTACGTCACTCAAAAACCACCTGCCCTATGCACTGGGGAGGGAACGGATGGCGCGTTGGCGTGAACTCTTTATCGATAGGGATTTTCATGTTGACTCTCTTCCCTCTTACAAGCCAAAGGTGGCGGCAAATCCATTTAAGGTATTTCAGGCGGTACCGGTGCAGAGCCGTTACCGTTTTCTACTCGACGATGCCCGTTTCTTTATAGGTAGTTTTATCAAGGGTCCTGTGTGTCGGGGGCAGGCGGCATTGAATGTGATTCAAGATCACTTTTGGGTCTTTTTCCTCGACCCCGACAGCCCTATCATTCGTGAAGATGGCGACCGGGTTTTGGCGCGTATGGGTGACAAGCTGAGGCTCCCGGCAGCAGAGAGTGAAAGTCACCTGACGCTCTATAACTGGCTCAAGTATAGGGCTCAGCGTAAGGAGTTTTTAAATCAAAAACGGGAGTACCTACGTCAGCGTTTTGCCACACCGGAGGATATCAACCTGAATCTGGTGTGGGATGGAGGCGATAACAATAACAGTGGGGCTGCGCTCACTGTATTTCGCCACTTCGATAGTGCAGTCGTCTCTGAGGGACTACTCGGTGACAGCCCCCAGGGTGCCTGGTTAATCAGCTACAATCTGCTGGAGCGCATTCACTATCTGCTGGTGGCCGGTTTTGATGTCTATGGCAACCTCAATCACCAACTCAATAGCCGGCTCTATATGGATTTTCTGCGCATGGATGGGGAGTACAATTTTCTGATGCTGTTGCCTAAAGCAGAGCGAAAGCGGATGTGGCATCACTGGTATCGTAACGCCCACAAGGCGGTACGTACCTTTGTTGATGATCAGGAGATGGAGTTGGACCAGGAGTCGGGGATCCCTTTTGTCACAGACGATCCCATGTCGGAGTTACTGGAGATGCTCCATGGGCATATCGGTGATTCACTCTCCCGGCAGCACCAACTGGTCAGTGGCGAGGATGAGTGGGTAGAGGGACAACTCTCCCGGCTGGGCCGGCTCAAGGGTACCCCTGTTGTCCTGTTGCCTCAATTTACTCTTATTACGCTCTTAGATGCTGATGGGCAGCAGCAACTCTATAGTCTGATACACAACAATGCCCACAGCAATATTGCTCATCTCTCCAGAGAGATGAGGCGGCGCTTGCCAGAGGAGGATAGCTTGACGGTGACAAGCGGTGTGCAGGGCTCCTACCCCAACCTTCTGTTGCGGATGCAGCGTTCCCAAGTGGCTGACTTCGTCGCTGAGTTGTCATCAATGACTGGGCAGAGTGATTATCGGCGGCTACTTGACCGTTATGCAGTACGCCGCACCAGTGACGATTTTTGGTCTCACAGCGACAGCCTGCATGCTAAATTTCGCCAACTCGATCCTATTGAGTCAGGGCTGTTTGATTACAACC
>JBEVXV010000317.1:0-4556 GCA_040505915.1 Sedimenticola sp.
CAAGTCGAAATAATTGGGCGAAAGGTCGCGGGAAGAGGCGACAATGCGAAGGTATTAAAGTTTCGCATTGTCGCCCCATTTTGGCGCATTGCCGGTCAAATAGACGCAAGTCAAACACAATGGAGTCATGATGTTATGACATTATAATTTTAAATAAAAGAAAATTAAATGGAAATAACATGTGCCAAATAGAGAGAACACCATTATGATACTTCTAACTGTTCAAAGTATAATAATGTGTAGTGCAAGGGAGATAACCCTTGGCTGCTTGAAACGTTTTGTAAAAAGCAGGTTAATGTTCTTGCTGGTTCAATAAACTCAATTAATTAGCACTTCTACCTGAAGTTCACACATGTAAATACATGTAACTATAAATTCAATGCAAGGGAGACAACTTAGTAAATTACTAGTAACAAGTGAGAGATATGTTCACTTCACCTTTTAAAATTAAGCATTTATGTGATCTACTGTGTTAGCAATATTTTGTCTGTGAAGTTGTCTGGGATTTTGCTATGAACATAATGCTCTCTAAACACAGCAGCATCCTTCCACCTCCCAACTTTCATGATAGATTGTTCTCCGAATCCAGCATCCACAGCCGCCGTAGCACCAGTTGGCCTGAAGTCTTTGGGAAGGTACCCCTTTAGCCCAGCCATCCTAATGGATTTACTAAGAATGTTGCTGACAGTCGGAGCAGAAATTCCCCTATATGGGCGCTGTAGAGTAAGGAATACGGCCCCATTGGCAGATTCACGCTGTGATGCTGTTCGATTGATATAGTGTTTTAAACAGATTACAGGGCATAACTTTCGATCTGTAGCACAATGGATTGTTACCACAAATCCGCGTCGCTGTGTATCATTTTTGATTCCGTGAAACGTGATTTTCATAAAATTCTCATGAAAACATATGTCTGAAGTCAATAATTGTCTGTTCACAGCACAGTCCTCACCTGGTACATATTGTACTGACCTAGGGGCAATATCAGATGGTCTAAGCATTGCACATAAGGCAAGAAGTGTAATGGATTTTAGTCTCAACGTCTCTATATCCAAACTGTCATTGTCAGGTAGTGATGAGAATACTGCTATAAAGGGCTGGATTGGCATGGCTTTAGACCTTGACATTGGTTCAGATGTACCCGATTTGATAATAGCACATTTTAAATGAATAATTTCTGGTTTCATCATAGGATTTGCCATATCCAGCGCTTCATAGAGACTAGCTAAAGCAGCCGAAGTGTTTTTTAGCAGCGACTCTGGTCGTGATGATTTAAGGCTGATATGACACAGAAAATCTGCAACTACGGATGTGTCATGGGGCGGAAAACTGCTGTGTCGCTCCTCACAAAATTCTGCAAAGTTCTGTAACTGTCTGTTGTAAGTGGCCAATGTAGATTTTGCCCAGCACATTGGTAACCGATTTGCGGCTGACGTCGACCATCCCGCACGACACAGTTTCTGTTTCCAGAAATCTTCCAGGCGTAAATTTTCCACCGCCGGTTCTTCAGTGGTTCCGGTTTTTGACCAAAATGTTGAACCGCATGTCGACTGTTTGGAATTCGAATTGGCGGTCTCACTGACATTGCCTGTAGTTTCCTGTACCAAGTTTGATTGGGCCAGTGAGGTGCTATAAGTGTTGCACTTGCTGATTGGTTCTGCACTAGATCTATAACTTTTGGTATCAGTCTGAAGGGGGCATTCACAAAATTCACTTCGTTGCGCCAATCCTGGGAGAGGGCATCGATCGCTTCGGTCTCTGGGTCGTACGACAGTGAGTTGTACCGTGGTAGTTGTCGGGTCTGAAATGACGCGAACCTGTCGACAGTGTGTGGTCCGAATGCTTTGTCGATGTAGCGGAACACTCCTGGATGCAACTTCCACTCGTGTGTTGATTTTTGCCGTGAAAGAGCATCTGCTTGCCTGTTCAGATGCCCTGGGTAATAGTGAGCACGAAGGGTGATGTCCAAGTCGAACACTATTGCCCAAACTGCTTTCGCCAGGTTGGTTAATGAAGGTGTTGGTCCCCCTAAGTGGTTCAGATATGCACAAGTCACTATGTTGTCTGAAAGAACTGTTACGGCGTTCCCTTTCAGCTGCGAGCTGAACGATTTCAGTCCTAGGTAAACCGCTGCCAATTCCCTGAAGTTTGACGGCATTATTGCCATGGAGCGGTCCCAGAGTCCGAATGTTTCCTGGTTGCCGATGCACGATCCCCAGCCTGTGGCCGATGCATCGCACTCCATCTGGATCGAGTCTTTGCTGGGTTTTACTATGAATCCATTCCAAGATTCTAGTGCGCTGATCCACCATTCTAGGTCCTGCAATGTAGGAACATCAAGTGTTAATGTCATATCCCAAAGTGGGCACTTCGATAATAGTCTATATGTATTTCTTAATAGTAATTTTGCAGGCAAAACTGCTTTTGACATGCTCACACATTGTCCTGCAATTCTCGCTAAATGTCGTTTTGAGCATGTTTTCTTCTTTAATAACCGTCGGAGATCATTCCGCAATTTTCTCACTCTTTCACTATTAATTTTCAGCACTGGAGCACAGTTTTCTCCCACTGAGTCAATAGAATAGCCTATGTAGTTAATTCTAGTACTGGGGTCAAGTGAACATTTCTCGTACTTGATGAACCAACCTAATTTGTTTAACGTATGCAATAATATGTCTTTATGATGTTCAATATCACTACTCGGTGAAATCAATAGAATGTCATCAACATAAATAACAATCTTAAGACCTAATACCCTAAGATATTCTGTGAGGGGTCTGAGAATTTTACAGAAAAAATATGGACTGCACGACCAGCCAAACGGAAGGACCCGCCATTGGTAATAATCTCCACGCCAGTATATTCCCAAATATTTTCTGTCTTCTTCTCGTACAAAAACATGATGGAAGCCATTTTTTAAGTCAGTAGACACAAATTTGTCGTTATATTCAACAAGGTTAAGAACAGTATCAATGTTTTCATAAACAAATTTTGGAGGCGTACAGTAGTCATTAATCTGCCTCAAGTCACAGACCAGGCGGAGTTTATTACCTTTTTTGGGTACAACACCTATTGGGGATACACAAAACGGTTTAATTTCAACCTTTTCGATAGCACCTTGAAGGGTTAATGACCTTATTTCACTGTCAACAAATTTTATATGTCTCTCATTCAAGTACCTGTTTGGCAAGAAAAATTGTTCAGGTTGTTTATCAAATGGAATGGCAACGCCATGTTTGACCCACTCAATGACGACTGGATTGTTTGTCAAATTACACCAATTATCAATGTTTTTGGACAGATTTCCTGCAACAAAATCATCATTATGTGAACTATTACCGTGAAACTTAGAAACACACATACTGTCAACACGAACGACAGCAATGAACGATGTACAAATAATTAAACAACGAAATATTTCTGCTTGTGACATTTTCTCTGCACATTGTTGTGATTTCATGAATATTCATGTGTGTGAACTGGAATGTGTAACACTATTAATATTCCACCGTTGATTGGCTCTCGCGATCACGCGGCGCACTGACGTCATGATATGACTGGAATCTCCCACGGGAACTCCGCTGCCAGCGTCCGCCGCGACCTCTACCGCGTGTAGAAGTGGCAGGGGCGGATCCAGTTATCCGATGTCTGAGGATTGTCGCAGTTCTGTTCATCGCGTGGATGTTCTCTTCTCTCACGTCTGTTTGTCCACTCATAATCGATCGATATTGTGACGACCATTCTTTGTCATAATTTTTATTCACGACAAGCTGAACTCCTTCGTCTTGAATACACCGCATCAATGATGTTAACACAATTAAACAGTCATCGCGACCTTGATCCGAATCCGGGGAACTTGCGATTTTCAGTCCAGTTTCGACGTACTTTGACAATTTACACAGCACGTTGTATACAGGTGCGTCTTCTGACTTAACATTCCGCTTAGCGGTTGAGAATAATAAGTCTGCGGGTAGTTTTGTATGAGAATATTTTTCTCGTACCTCAGTGTATGCACTTTGAAGCTCGAAGCTTCTAGGTTGCCTAGATACCTGTGCCCCGATGGCAGTGTCACTGGTGTCGGGGTTTGTGCCAGCCGGGTCGCGTGGCTCCGCAGACCTCTCGCGTCGTTCACAACTATGGACGCGTTGATCAATTCCACCAATATCTACCCGTAACTTTCGAAGTTCGTATAAAATTTCCTGTTCTGGTAGTCGCGGTCTAGCCGCAGCAAAGCCGGGTCCGAACCCAAACCCGCCGGACTCAGTCGATCCTTCGTCAACACGTGTTTTTAATTCCGCGACCTCATTTCTCAAATCCCGCAAAGTTTTTGCTAACTCTTCATTTGCCGAATATTCCGATGTTCGTTGATCTTCTTCGTTCATGTTAAGGAATTGAAACTATATTATATTCTTGCGTTTTACGAAATTTATAGATTGGCCAAATAAAACGTGGCCTCACGGCGAGGAAACACCGATGCAAGACGCATGCCCAGAAATTATGTCTGTGACATCATTTCCGGGCATGAATATGCATGACTCCATTGTCAGACCAACATC
>JBEVXV010000318.1:0-2573 GCA_040505915.1 Sedimenticola sp.
CCTATGGAGTGAATCACTTAATGTAATAGTGTCATTTTGATCAATGTCGATTTCTGAACATATATATAAAAGCGAATGGGAGGGTACGATGGCTGGAATTCTTTTTAGTAGTCTCAAATTCAATGGGTTCGCATCAATAGTGGTGAAATAATGTCCTCGAATGACCTCAATACCCGCCGGATACGTAGCATTCCACTTGTCGGTCACGGGTTTTCGTAATGTTTGTGCTGCCGTATCTGCTTTTAGCAGATAATATGGGTAATCATTGTCGTCTGCTTTGACGGCAATGATACTCCCAACTGCCACTAGCTCTCTTATGTTGGTGTCGTCGACGCTGTCGATATTGGATTCTATACCATTTCGTTCCTTTATCATTTTAGTTGGAATAGCATGTCCTATTTGAAAATCATTCAAGCAGGACTCATATGTAGCATCTATACAATTATCACATGTATAGCATGATAAATGACGGATGTACAGTTGTCCGTCCTCTGTTGACCAGGCTTGGTGTATTTGACGGTTATTTTTCACAGGCATGAAACTCCTATTTCTTTGTCTATCTACAGCCTCTATGTATCTAAATATTCGTCTGGAAGACTTGGCCGTTTCCGTTGTTTTTGTAAGATTTTTGGAAGCAAATTCGAAAAAGTCGTGTGCACTTTGGATTATATGTTTTCCACGAATTACTGCAAGATCTGTCTGGTTTTTCACGTAACCTCCGGCTGCATCCTGGGGCCCGCGCGCGTGGGCTGTTTCAAAATAGTTTCTTACGAGCCGTTCATACCCTAGGTCAGAAGTAGCGTAGCTAACGTCCCCCAGACAATGGCGACTTTTATATTGTGCACTACACCCATCTGTGAATTCGTGCATTGTTGAAACTTCACATACAATTGATTGTAGATACTCAGATACAAGTAATTGTACAGCATGGGTGAAGTGGTGATCATGGCTGGGATCAGGACTAATGACGAAGAACTGTTCAGTTATTATGTGTGGGTCCTCTTCTGAGCTGGTAACTCCGTCGTACTCCAGAACCGCGTGACGGTGAATTATAGTAACATGGAGAGACACATCTAATTTCTGGAAGTAAGAGGACTGTATTTCGTTTTGCGCACAACATTTATAATTTTCAGAAAAGTCATGGATTGTGACACAATGTCCGATAGGAAGATTTTCAATGAGTGTTTTCATCTGTTTAGTTTGCCACTGGGCACGGAACTGGTGTGCAGGAAATTGCTGCAAAAGAGTTTTGAAGTATTCAAACATTTCGGCTGGTTCTGTAGATTTTTTAACGAGTATTAGCTTCCGTAGATCGTTTCCTTTTATGGTCAAATTTACATATTCATAGCGTTCCCAATTTACTTTTTCATGTCCCATCCGAGCCCGTTCAGGCAATTGAAGTTTGTCTACGCCACATTCGTCACACTCGCGGTTTAAACACTGTAGTTTATGTTGGTGAGTATTCGCCGAACATTGGCACAACGTATCTTCTATAAGGTCACCTAGTGAATCGTATACCTTTGATTTGTATTTGTTATACTTTTGTGTTGAATTAAAACGTTTGGTGTATTGCATACACGTTTTGAACAGTGATCTTGTCTCAACATGTGTGCGACAACAGCACGTTGCCTCGTCTTTAGTTGTGGCGGGCCGGATGTAATAAGGCTTACATCTTTCAAAAGATCGTTGTCCTATTTTAATGTTCCTATAGTCTTGCTTGAACTGAATATAGATTTCAGTCTGTGTTCGTTCTAATATATGACTAGAGTGTGATGAGTACACCTTCGGCCCGAGTCTTACTCTCTTTACGTCATTTTTGTTATTGGTAACCCTACTGTTTTCCGGCAGCAACCAATACTCATATGCGATATGTTTTGTAGTTTCAGTGAGAGCGTCAGATCTTGTCTTTCTTTTTGCATATTCATATGCCGACTTTTCCGTATGCAAGACCTTTGCCCTGATGGTTTTGTGTCGTATCGAATTGCTATTTATTCCTAGTCGTTTTGCCAAATTGGTTGCTGCTCCTCTGCAGGTATCAACATGTTTGCCCCTTACAGCAGATTTGATAACGTTCATAGTCGTTCTCGCTTCGTCACTTCTCCGATGTTTTACAGTATCAAGTATTTCTTTTATGTCATGCATTGAAGCTTCAATTACGCTGTCTTCGCTTGAGAAATGAAACTTATCAACAGCGGGTGATTTGGTCCTCCTCCGCGGATCCACATATGCAGATATCACGGCAGCTCTTCTCTCTGTATCCGCAGGAAGGGCACGTTTCATGTTGTTTATCGACCTGGAACAATACACGCTCTATGTGAACATGTGAGTGGATGGACGTACACGGTCAGAAGGGCTGAACTTTTGCTTTTTGGCTATGCATTTTTTACCACATTTTCGACGTGATTCACGGAAAATGTCTCAACATTGCAACATCGTTCTCGGCAGCTATCGGACATGCAATAGAGCATATTTGCTCATGTGTGTACGCATTTACGTAGTTAATATCAACTGTATATACACCATTATTATCTTCGGGCCGCCATCTGAGAAGAAATATCTTGAAACATTTGCAA
>JBEVXV010000319.1:0-8074 GCA_040505915.1 Sedimenticola sp.
CTAAAGAGCTATCTGTCAGAAGTGACTGGGCTGAAAATCACCGCTAACTCTTTGAATAGCGGTGATTTACCTTATTTCTTTGCCCGCCAATACGCCTTATACCGCCTGCAGGTAGGAAGCACCTGGTTCACTGCTGTCTTTCTACGCCTCAGTGACGAATTCAAGCCAGCTCAATTCCTCAAACATCTACGCCAGGTGCCATTCATCTATCAAGACGAGATCTGTGTGGTTGCGCAGAATCTCCCCTCTTACGTGCGCAAGCGTCTAATCGAGAAGAGGATTGCCTTTGTCATCCCTAAGGTGCAGATGTACTTGCCGGCTATTGGGATGGAGTTACGCCCACGGTCCGGGGGGAAACAGCCGGTTCAGGTGGAGCGATACAGCCCAGCTACACAGGTGGTTCTCATTCATTGGTTACTTGGGCGAATTCAAGACCCAGTCACGCCACTGGAGCTCTCCAAGCAGCTTTGGTATAGCGCGATGTCGATGAGCCGGGCAGTGGATGAATTAGAGGTAACACGAGTCGTGAAGGTCGAGCGAATCGGTCGAGAGCGTTTGATCTCTTTTCCAGAGAATCGTGGCGAGACTTGGAGCCAGGTGCAGCCTCGTTTGCGAAGCCCCATCAGCAATACCGTGCGCGTTTTTGAGCATGATGTGAATCGAAAGGAGGTACTGCCTGCCGGCATCACTGCTCTCTCTAAGCGTTCAATGCTGAGTGAGTCTGCTTACCCGGAGTATGCTGTCAGCAGAGCAGCATGGAAGGAGATGGAAAAATTCGGCGTGGAAAGGGTTCCTATAGAGGAGCCAGGTACGTGCACGCTTCAGATCTGGCGATATGGCCCTAAGATTCTGGAAGTCGATGGATTGGTAGACCCGTTCTCTCTCCTTCTTAGCCTTCAGGAAGACACCGATGAGCGCATAGAAATGGCACTCAAAGAGATGATGGAGCAATATCTATGATTAGAGGATTAGGCTTATTTCGGGATCACTTCGCTGGCTTTACCGATCACTAAGTGTTGATTGGCGGCGCAGCTTCAGACCAGGTAATGAACGAGGCTGGCGTTGACTTTCGAGCCACCAAAGACTTGGACATTGTGCTCTGCATAGAGGCACTGGATAAGGAGTTTGCAGAAGCGTTCTGGGCCTTTATCAAGGCAGGTGGCTGCGAGATTCAGGAACGCAGCACCGGAAAGAAGGTTTTCTACCGCTTCCAAAAGCCAGCCGATGAAACCTATCCCTTCATGCTGGAGTTGTTCTCACGAACCCCTGACAACCTGGTATTAGGGGAAGATGGCCATTTGACCCCGATCCCAATAGCAGAAGATGTATCGAGTTCGTCGGCAATCCTGCTGGATGAGGATTACTACCAGTTTTTACATCAGCACAAGACCGATATAGACGGCGTATCCGTAGTTACGCAGGAGTGCCTGATACCACTTAAAGCAAGGGCATGGTTAGATTTAAGTGCGCGAAAGGCGGCTGGCGAAAAAATTGACTCAAAGAACGTCAATAAGCACAAGAATGATCTCTTTCGCCTGTTCCAAATTATATCCCGTGGCCAGACTGTTGAGCTCCCAGAGGCAGTATCGAACGATATGGTGTGTTTTATTGATGCCATATCCGAGAACCCTGATTTGCCATTGAAAGATTTTGGCTTGGCCGGACTTGGGGTTCCTGATGTAGTAGACGCGCTCAGGGATATATATGGCCTTCCTGAGCGGGGGGAAGGCGAGTAATGGGTATGCCCCACCAGTCACGGTCCAACTGCAGATTCTAGGTTGATGGGTGCCATGACGACCGGCGGCCATTAACCGCTACCCGGCGCACAGCTACGCTACTTCGCCACCATGGATCAGCACATTGTTGCCGCCCTCGGCTTTGGTGCCGCGACCTGGCAGATCGCTCCATGGGATCAATATATCGGCTGGAACCACAAACAACACCAGAACAACTTGCCCTTGGTGGATAATAATGCGAGTTTTCTAATCATGCCCGGGGTGAAATCAAATAATCTTGCATCCGGTATCCTGGGCATGATCACTCACCGCCTTCCACATGAACGGCACAACCGATATCGGATTCATCCGGTATTACTCGACACGTTTGTCGATACCGATCACCTTTCGGGTACTTGTTACAAAGCTGCAAATTGGATCAATGTCGACAAAATCAAGAGATGTGGCAAACCGGGGCCAGCGGGCAGACAGAGTGTGCCGGTCAAGGACATATCAATTTATCCGCTACCTCGTCAGTTCAGAGCAAAGCTAACCGGCTGATCCTTTTAGGGGTGGGTTGGTCGAATATTTACTGCAATCAAGGCGTAACTACATGATATTACATAACAATGGTCAGGTATTTCTGAAAAACACTGTGTTTTCATGGGCGCTATGAAATAACTGGTATTTTAGTTTTTACGAGTGCTTGCAAACCATGCCAAACAAGCGGCTGCTATCAAAAAACTTGTAAACACGGTGTTTCTTGCGGATTTTGAACTCCGAAACTTGAGTTGTAACTATTCAGCTAATCCTATTTTTGGGCTCCTGGGGTCGGAGTCGATTACGCCAAGATGGGTGGAAAATGCACTTTTTTACGACGCAAAGCTTCCGCTCCCAGCTCATGCATCTTACCTACGTCCATGTAGGCAATCGACTCCGACCCCAAACCCAGCTGAACAGTTACGCTCACTTTGTATAATCCCGGAGATTAGGAGGTTTTCACGACTATCCAGTCAGCAGTCAGTAAAATAGGTCGCGAACCCCTTTGAGCAGCTTTTTTGTCTCTGCCGGAAAAAGGCTCAGCCTTTTTTATCCTCCATCATCTGTTCGATGATCGGCTGCAGGATGACCTCCATGGCAAAGCCCATCTTACCGCCAGGGACCACGATAACATTGCGGCGTGACATAAATGAGCCGTCGATCATGGAGAGCAGGTAAGGGAAGTCGGTGTTGAACTTTTTTGGATCTTTAAAGCGGATCACCACAAAGCTCTCATCCGGTGTCGGGATGTCGCGGGCGATGAATGGATTGGAGGTGTCCACCGTTGGTACGCGCTGGAAGTTAATATCGGTGCGTGAAAACTGCGGAGTGATGTGATTGATGTAGTCCGGCATGCGACGCATGATGGTGTCTACGATCGCCTCCTGACTGTAACCACGTTCAGCATTGTCACGGAAAATTTTCTGAATCCACTCCAGGTTGACGATGGGGACAACGCCTACGCCCAGATCAACGTGTTGTGCCACGTTATCCTCGCCGTTAACGGCGAGACCGTGAAGGCCCTCGTAGAATAGCAGGTCGGTACCGCTCTCTATCTGCTCCCAGGGGGTGAACTCGCCGGGGTTCTTGTTGATGCCCAGGCGCGTATTATGCTCATTGGCCTCATCCTGACTGTGCAGATAGTAACGTTTGTCACCCGTACCGCTCGCGGCATAAGTTTTGAATAGCGCTTCGATCTTGTCGAAGCGGTTGGCTTCGGGGCCAAAGTGGCTCATGCCCATTTTCATCTGTTCACGCATCTCCACGCGGTCGTAACGGTGAAAGCTGTCGCCCTCAATAACGGCGGGGGTGAAGCCATCACGGTAAAAGATGTGCTCAAAGGCGCGCTTTACGGTAGTGGTTCCGGCACCTGAAGAGCCGGTGACCGCAACGATAGGATGTTTTGTGGACATGTAATTCTCCTTGCTTGATTCGAGTGAACTCTGGACGGGAGAGTTTCAGGTTTTGATATTGAAAAAAACTGAAAAGAGTAAAAATACTCATAATATTCAATTTGTTGCGTATATCAGAAAATGGTTAATAAGTGAATGATGAGCGAATATAACACGAACCGACAAAAACAGAATGGCATCAGTTTTGATGGGAATCATAAGTTTTTATATATGGTTAGCCTTTGAATCATCATTGTTTGCAAGGTTTGAATTACCCATACTGACTGCTGACCCACACACTTGGAGCGCCATTAGCCGTAACTTCTCAAAAAGTTTGTGCCAGATGGGTTATTGCACCCATCTGGAAGTTATCCATCTGCACTGGGTTATTGAGAAGTTACCATTAGCCAGTTCAAGAAATAGACCTGGGTTATTGGTGGATTAGCTTTGCTCAGTATGAAAAAGAACTGTTTTGGTCTATCTTAATATACTGATCTAATATGCTGATAATTCTGCCGTGTCGCTATTTGCCCTCGTCCTTATGTTTGACAGGGTAACTGGATGCCCGTTGTCTTTGTGATCTAGGCGCTCTCACCGTGGAGAGCTCACGGTTCGGGGACGCATAAACAGTAGGGGGATTGAGTGATGCGGCAGAGTTTGCTGCAGCCGCCCCCTGTCCACTTCATACCGCGCCGGCAGACTTCGGGGAAAAAGAATAGATACCACAATGCCTTATCTTACGTTGCTGCTGCTGCTGCCCATCTCCGGTGCGGTGGTCATCACCCTGCTGCCTGGACGTAATCCGTTATTGATTCGTCGGGTTGCACTGCTGTTCTCGGTGGCCGCCCTGGCATGGGCCTGGGCGCTGCTCGCACTTTTCGACAGCAGTGTGGCGGGGATGCAGCTGACTGAGTTGGTGCCGTGGAACCCTCGTCTGGGAACCTCCTATGCGCTGGGTATCGATGGTATCTCCTACCCCATGGTGCTGCTGGCAACGCTACTCTCTCTGATTGCAGTTATCGCCTCAACCAGCATCAAGGAGCGGGTTAAGGGCTACTACCTGCTGCTGCTGCTGTTGGAGTCGGCCATGCTGGGGGTCTTTATGGCCCAGGATTGGTCTCTCTTCTACCTCTTCTGGGAATTGACCCTGATTCCGCTCTTTTTTCTGATTGACCGTTGGGGAGGTGCTGGGCGCAATATCGCCTCTCTCAACTTTGTACTCTACACCATGGGGGGCTCAGTCTTTTTGCTCCTCAGTCTGCTGGTGGTATTTGACTCCACTGCCGGTCACTCCTTTGCTATGGCGAGTATGAATGAAGGCGCGGCGGGGCTGCCGGGTGATCTACAGGTACTTATTTTTCTTGGTTTTTTGGTCGGTTTTGGCGTCAAGATGCCGATTTTTCCACTCCACGGCTGGCTTCCCCTGGCCCATGTTCAGGCCCCCAGTCCGGTGAGTATCCTTCTCTCAGGGGTTCTCTTGAAGATGGGCTCATACGGCCTTATCCGTGTCTCCGGTATGCTTCCCGAAGCGGTAGTGATACTGCAAGGGTTCCTGGCGGCTATTGCGCTATTTAGTCTGGTCTACGGAGGGCTTCTGGCTTGGCGCCAGAGTGATCTGAAGGCGATGATCGCCTATTCATCGATCAGCCATATGGGCGTGGTGTTGCTCGGCATTGCCGCCCTCAACAGTGCAGGCATCAGCGGAGCGGTGATGCAGATGGTGGCCCATGGTTTGGTTGCCGGTGGTCTCTTCCTGCTGATCGGTCTGCTTTATGAGCGTACCGGTACTCGTGATATCAACCACTACAGCTCCTTGGTGCAGGTGACCCCTCGCTTCGCCTTTTTTACCACCTTCGCCTTTATGGCAACGGTGAGTCTGCCCGGTACCGCCGGTTTTATCGCCGAGTTACACGTACTGATTGGTGGTTTCGACCGCTGGGGCGGCTTTGCGGTACTGCTGACGCTGGGGGTGTTGATCAGTGCTGCCTATGCCATCCGTACTGTCGGCAAGCTCTTTACCGGGCCAGTGCGCAGTGAGATGCGGCATATTGAAGATCTGCGTTTTAGTGAAATGGCTGCTGCTGGCGTGCTTGCCGCCGCCGTTCTCTTGCTGGGTATTGTTCCAGCACCGGCACTTGAACTGATGTCTGCCTCTGTGAATCTATTTGCAGACCAGTTCAGTGCAAGGTTCTGAAGGTGAGTTCGATGAGTGAATCTACAGCGCCAGTTACCGATATCCGCCAGCTACTGCGTGATGCCATCGCCCATTTTGAGCATCTCTTGCCCGGTCAGGCTCCGATTCGTGATTTTGTTCATCACAATACCCTTCACGGCTACCAGCATCTGCACTTTTTCGAAGCTTTGCGTGCCGCCGAGGCGCTGACCGGTGCCAAGGGGTTCCTGCCCCAGGAGCAGTTTCGCAAATTTTTCCGAGAAGGGCGGATTACACAACAGGATCTGGTTCAGGTCTTGGATCAAGAGCCGGGGCTTGATGCTGCTGAGGTGATTGTCGAGACGGCTCAGGGTAGTGTCACCCGCCGTGACATCTATCTGGTGGCACTGTTATCACCGATAAAGAAGATCAGCACCTGTCAGCTCAAATGGCAGTTTGAAGAGCTCAACGCTACCAGTAAGTTTCAGAAGGATGTGCCGGAGAAGGTGCGGCACTCTCTGCTGGCAACTGCGGCTCAGCATGGCCTGCAGAGTGAAAGCGATGCCATTGCCGATATATGGACAGCATGCCTGGAGTCCCTCGGCCTTGAGGAGTTTGCCGACCACCCAGAGCATATGGTTGATCTGACGCCAGAACAGGCAGAAGCGATGCTGCAGTCCCTGGAGCGGGGGGAAGGGGGCACCATGGGCGTGCAGCAAGTCATCCATAGGGAGGTGGATATGCAGCTGGACAGACTGCTGGCCCAGGTGGGAGAAGAGATCACTCTTCGCGGCCTGCTGCAGAAACTTACCGGCGAGGATCTTCTTGAGCAGATCCGTCCCACCCTGCTTCGCCATCTTGCAAGTTATCTGGATCAGGGGCTGGCCTCCTGGCATGGTGAGGCGCGTGAGCGGGGTTTCTACCACTACTGGCGTGAGGCGGCGGCAGAGGATCTGGCGTGGCTGGTCGATGACCTGCCTGATTGGGATGATAATCTGGATTTTCTTCCAGAAGACTCAGTCGATGCTGTGGTCACTGAGATGCACCTGCTAGGCCTACCTCAGGGGCAATGGATCAATTATCTTCAGCGCCTCTCCCTGGAGTTGCCGGGTTGGTCAGGTATGTTCCTCTGGCGTCACCTCCACCCCGGTTACGATGGGTTGGAAGCGTCTGTCGATATGATGGACTACCTTGCTGTACGGTTGGTGTTGGAGCGTATTTATGGCCAACGTCTGGCTCGTAATCAGTGGCAAATTGAGCCTAGCCTCGATGGTATCCGCTGGCACTTTCGTCATCATCGTTCTGAGTTTCTGGTGCGCTACGCACTGTTTAGCAGTCACCTGCCGGAGTACCTGATCAACCTCTCTGAGCGGTTGATGGATCTCCCTTCACAGGTGCGTCTGACAGAGGATGATCGCTGGGAACGGGTGGCCCAGTTGGTCTGGACCTGGCAGCAGGGGCCAATGGCAGAACATATCGATGGCTGCACTGTTTTTGATGGTGCCTGGAAGCTGTTTCGTCTCTCTCAGCATCTTGGGCTCTGTGGCGATACGCTGCGGCAGTTGACTGAAGAGCAGCGCTCAGCACTTTTTGACTCACTTTTGCGCCTCGATGAAGACCTAATGGGCAGGGTATGCTTGCAGGCCTACGAAAACCACTATCTTGATCAGCTGTTAAATGCCCTTAGGGATGGCTATGGACGTGAGGTTGGCGATCAAACCCCCTCTGCTCAATTGGTTTTCTGCATGGATGATCGTGAAGAGGGGTTCCGTCGTCATCTGGAAGAGATAGATCCCTCGCTTGAGACTTTTGGTGCCGCTGCCCATTTTGCCGTTCCGCACTTCTGGCGTGGCTATGGCGATGAGAAGTTGACCGCCCTCTGCCCGGTAGTGATGGTGCCTGTTCACGAGGTGCGTGAGCAGGTGTTACCCGAGCAGACGGCAGCGGGAGAGCAGCGACTTGAACGTATGGCAAGCCGTAACCGCCTTAGCGATAGGGTGCACCAGGAGAGTCGGCGTCATCTCTTCGCCACCCTGCCGCTGATCGCGGCTGCTGCACCGGTTGCGCTCTTTACCCTTATTGGTAAGGTCTTCGCTCCACTGGGTTTTGCCGGTCTGATCGAGCGCTTGCGTATCAAACATGATGGGACGGCGGATACCAGCATCGACTTCTGCTGCGAGGATGACGGTGAAGAGCCCACACCGGATAAGCCTCAGCAGGGCTTTACCGATGATGAGCAGCTTGAGCGGGTGGAAGCACTGCTGCGTAATATCAGT
>JBEVXV010000320.1:0-4211 GCA_040505915.1 Sedimenticola sp.
TCGTGAGTGATCTCCGCCACCTCACCCAGCATTAGGGAGGCTGAGCAGTACTTTTCAGCACTCAGTTTGACGGCACGCTCCAGCGCTTTTTCCGTCAGCCCGGGCCCGGAGACGATGAAATGGACATGTATCCGGGTGAATACCTTAGGCTCAGTCTCGGCACGCTCCGCCGTCAACTCCACCTCACAACAGCTCACTTGGTGTCGACCCTTACGCAGGATATGAACTACATCAAACTGGGTACAGCCGCCCAACCCCAGCAACAACATCTCCATCGGGCGTATCCCCATATCCCTCCCCCCGGCATCCGGCGGGCCATCCATCACCACCGCATGACCGCTACCAGACTCACCCACCATCAGTGTACCTTCAACCCACTTAACCCGTGCTTTCATCACATTCTCGCAATAATAAATGATATATATCTTATCAAAAGATCGACATATATCAGAAGCTAACCTAGAATCCCAACCGAGTAAGCGGTTATTCCTTCCCGACAGAGAACAGCAGACAATGAGTATAATCAAACCGCCGGTAAAAGAACCCGACTATCTCCAACCCTTTCTATCTCTCTGCCATCGGCGGCGGTATCCGGCGAAGATGGATATTATCCATCCCGGCGATCTGGCTGACAGCCTCTATTACCTGGTGGAGGGCTCGGTCACCGTTCTCATTGAGGATGATGAAGGAAAAGAGATTATTCTCGCCTACCTCAATAAGGGGGATTTTCTTGGCGAGATGGGCATGTTCATCCCCCACTCAAACCGAAGTGTGTTGGTGCGAACCCGTGCCGACTGCGTATTGGCGGAAATCAGCTACACCCGGTTGGAGCAACTGTTCAACACCGATCTCAAGCCCTACATGAAGGATTTGCTGTACGCTATCGGCGGTCAGCTTACCCAACGACTACTGGACACCAGCCAAAAAGTGGGGCATCTGGCATTTCTTGATGTCACCGGCCGCATCGCCGGAACACTGCTGGAATTGTGCAAACAACCCGACGCCATGACCCATCCCGACGGCATGCAGATCCGAATCACCCGCCAGGAGATCGGCCGCATCGTCGGCTGCTCCCGCGAGATGGCGGGAAGAGTATTAAAAAATCTGGAGGAGCAGGGGCTGGTCTATGTAAAGGGAAAAACCATCGTCGTCTTCGGCACCCGTTAGTTTGGGCCCCAGACTCCCAGCAATGCGAAAAGAAGCAGGTTAAGTTTCATCTGACCCCATAACCGACCCCAACTACACCAGTCATTATTTAAAAAGATCAATAACCGCTTGTTTTTTTGTTTCAAGCGAAAGTTGCTGAGCTGCTTGACCGTCATCGTTCTTAATCGTTTTATCAGCGCCATTCGCCAATAGCAATTTGATAGCCTCGATACTGCCAGCCCTCACCGCATACATAAGGGGTGTAGACTGCTCTGCATCCTGTAAATTGATATCAGCTCTGTTCTCTACAAGATAGTTAATCACTTTAAGATTATTTTTTTCGGCTGCGTAGTGAATAGTACCGGCACCGAAGTTATCCTGGAAATTGAAATTCCTTGTTTTTGACAACAGTATGTCGACACTCTCCTCCCGATCCCTATTGATTGCCACCATTAATGGCGTTAGACCTGCATTATTAGGTAAGCCGGGGCTAACCATGTTGCCATACCTGAACAGGTTTTTTACTACCGCTGTATGTCCCAGCATAACGGCATGCATCAGAGCTGAGTTGCCGTTACGGTCAGATGATCGAACATCGGCGCCAAAGGCCAACAACTGGGCTGTGATGATGTCATTCCCGTTTTTTGCAGCAATCATCAATGAATCTAGCCCCGTTCTTGTGCGGTCGTGAACATTGGCACCCAATTCGATAAGCAAGGCGGCTATTTGAGGATGGTTGTTTTCAACAGCCAGTACCAGTGCTGTCTCACCCATTTTAGTTCTGGCATTGATCTCAACACCATGTGACAGCAGGCTAGCCACTATACCCGTACTTCCGGATTCGGAGGCAATCATTAACGGTCGTTTTCCAAATTTCCCTGGAGCATCAATATTTGCACCTTTGGAAATCAATGTATCAAGTTGCTCAACACTACCACCCGCTGCAACATCGCGAAGCTGTTGCTCAAGTGAACCGTTCGCCCAACCCATTGAGCATATGTATAGATTCAAAACGAATACTGCTAATAGTTTTGTAGTGCCAAGCATGTCGCTGCCTCTTATGTTTCATTACACGCATATCAATGCAGATCGCAGCCGGCAATTAGTCACAAAGGAAAAATATTTACCGGCCTGTTCTTTAATTCGTGTTGTATCGGTACTAATCAAAAAATAGCTTTCACTCTCGTGATTTTTAATATCGCCTCCTTGGGGCCGACCTGAAATTTGACCTGAAATCAGGGTTTCTCCAGTCCGGGTGGTCTGCAACCAACGATTTATCCGGTTTTAATCGTGAAGTGTAGTCAGCAATAATTGACATCTCATGTTGGCTAAATCCCTGATATTGCTCCATCATTTTTTTGTCAGCATTTCTCCGTCTTCCTGACTTCACCCACCGCATTTGCCGCAAAAGGTAATTAAAATGCTGGCCGTGAAGTCGCGGGTAAAACTCCTTGGCATCGCCCTCACCATTTTCACCATGGCACTTCTTGCAGTTGTCGTTGTATAGCTGCTTACCTTTCTCTAGCTGTATACCATGACCGATACGGTTATTGGGAACCATCGGTAGCTGTTCTATATAGGCAGATATATCAGCCAAAGCCTGGGTGCCTTGCCTAAACAGGGGTGTTGTAAAAGGCATCATAGTGGGGTTGTCACGGTTACCTTTGTGAATATCGGCCAGTTGCTTCACAATCACGCTGCGATGCTGGCCTGCAATTTGAGGGTAGTGCCCTGAAGGTGACCCCCAACCCTCCGGTGTATGGCATACCGCACAGTTACGATATAACCTTCTTCCGTTTTCAAGATCAGGCACGGCATTGATTGCCTGCTCGGCTGCCTCATCTACCTTCTTTTGTATTACTTCATCTTCTGCGTTGCAAGCAGAAGAAAAAATCAGACATAAACTGAATGTTATTGTTAAACGATACATAGGCTTCACTTTAGTTAGTGGCTAGTAATAATAGATCATCAATAATCTATACATATAACTACTCTACACCTGATTGAATAACTTGCTCAGGTGCTATCAGTAAGAAGCGACTACTGGCTGACCACACTTCTATACACTTTTGGACGGGGCATGCCCCGTCCAAATAATTTCGGTGAACTACTTTAAGAGCTGAGGAAACCAATCGACACCAGTGTCAACAGTGTTATGCCGCAGATGATCAAGATCACGGTGAGGATATTTGAACCGCTCCGCATTCTCTTTGATGGTTTATTCACCAAATACTTCTCAAGCTCTCCACTCTTTTTCAGGCGCTCGTATTCCAACTTATGCTCGTGCTTGAACTCCTCAAGCGGCACGGCACCCGTGAATATAGTCGTACTCATCGGGAACTTGTCTGGACGGAAGTGAGCATTAAAGAAGTGCACCGTAAACAGGAAGATAGTGGCCAACAAGGCCTCTTCCGCATGGATAATCGTCGCGATATTGAAGACAAATCCAGGCAAAACAATAGCTGTTTTGGTCGGGAAAAAGAGCAGTATCCCACTAAAACCAATAACTGCCACACCCCAGAAGGGGGCCCAGTAGTCAAACTTCTGCCAATAGGACCAGCGGTCGAAGCTGGGACGTTCAGCCTTGCCAAGGAACCAGCGGAACATCGCTTTGAGATCATCCCAATCTTGCCAGTTAGGTATCAGCGACGTCGGACCAAACCAGCGAAAACTCTTGCGGTTGACAACAAAGACATTGTAGCCGGCAACACATACATGCGTTGCAAACACCGTCAACCAAATAGTCGCCGCTGTGCGGTGAATAATCGCTTCGATCTGGGGCCCGCCCAACAAGTTGATAATAACCGGTGCCCAACCCGTATGAGAGAACAGCAGGCTCGAGCCTGTCAGGACAAGCATCATAGTGCTTACCGCAAACAGCAGATGGATAATCCGCCAAGCGACAGTGAAACGGCGGAAGTAGACCGTCCCCTCTCCACTCTCTGGAGGCATATATCCTTTGCCTTGCTTACGATCCTGATACTCTCTGTAGAACCAGAACATAACATGGGTCCAGAAGAACAGGAATACCACGACTATCAAGGCCTGCATGAATTTTGTAGTTA
>JBEVXV010000321.1:0-5987 GCA_040505915.1 Sedimenticola sp.
TTCCCTTGGAGCAATGCTGTTAATTTGCACCTAAAGATCAGAGCACATCCGAACATATATGAAGGTATCCGAATGTGAATGTTGTTTATTTATGTCGGATCAAAAAATATTGACATTTATTGTGATTTATGGTGTTTCTGTGGATAATTTTATGGATATTTTAAAAGGATTATGATTTTAGAGGTATACGCTTTATTTTAATATAAAATTGACCACGATAATCTACAATAAACTGTGATATTTGCACTACTATAGTTTACATCGTCACCCGGGTGTTCACCTGTGTATTGATTTTTGACAAAGTCCGAGCGGCCATTTTCTAAACACAGGTACTGGTCAGCGAGCGGTCACGCTTGAGTAAGCACGGACCACGTGGGCACTGGACAATAGCACGCACTATTTTATGACTGAAATGGCAACACGCGGTGAGAAAAGCGACTCGGTGGTGTTTGATGGCCAGTCTAGTGAAGAGGCGGAACTGTATGTGGAGTCCATTATGTCATCACAGCGTGTGACGCGGGTAGCTACACCACCGCGGAGTGGACGAAAGCGCAATCTGTCTCTGCCCTCGGAATATGATACTACCGTTAAGAAGGCAAAGCGTCCAGATGACGGAGATCGTCGCGTGTATTCGTCTGCTAAACGCGTACTTGGCCAATTTGACTCACCAATACAAGTTGCTCCTACGCCACCCAAACCAGCGCCCCGCACTATTGTTGTTACAGAGGCGGAAGTGCATACTGACGGGGACCCGTCAGTGAAACAGCTGATTGCCAAAATGTCATCGGACATGCACATGATGTTCACCTGCCTTACTGAACGCATTGAGAAACTAGAATCCGGCCTGGAACAGCGTATCTCCACAAAAGTCGCGCAACTCCTTGATAAACGTGTCAATTCAGAACTAGGGCGCATCAAACATGACATAGACGCCCGTTTGGACACATTTAAAGATACCCTGAAAGAAGAATTTGGTGACGAAATTGAGGAAATTCATAAGAAAATAGACACTTTGCCCGCTCACACCGCTCACACTGAAGTTGGAAAACCGGATTTATCGCGCAATGTGGTCATCAGAAACTTACCAGAAACAGTGAATGAAAACATCTTGGACAAAGTGGATTTATTAATAAAAAATGGTTTGAAAGTGAACAGTGTGAATGTCGCTTTTGCCGAACGGAAGTCAGCGGGGTCGCCGAATAAACCAGGCGTTGTTGTGGCCACATTCCATTCGGCAGAAGACAAACTGACTGTTATGAAAAACAAACCCAAGCTGAAAGGTGACAATATGTACGGAAATGTCTATATCCACCACGACATGTCTATTGATGACAGGCGTACATCATATAATCTGAGGACCATCGTTGACGCAGTTAACCGATGTGAGAGATCATTATCTATCCAGGGAACTCGGGTGATCAACAGCCGGTCTCGATATAACGGTCCAGCCCGAGAAGCCAATAGCGGTCCATCGTCCTCCAATAGTGATCGTCCTTGGGGAAGCCGTGGTAACAACGACAACAGAAATAACTACAACAACAACCGTAACGGCAACAACAACAACAACAACAACGGTAACGGTAACAGAAGTAACAATCATAACAACAACAACAACAACAACAACAACGACAACAGAAGTAACAGTTATAACAACAACAACAACAACAGCAACCGTGGTACTACGCGTGGTCGAGGTTCCGGTCGCTTCACGGGCGGGCGTAATTAGATATATACCGGGTTTTGGAACGTTAGGGGTTGGAATTCAAATCCGGACAGTGATAACTCTAACTTGAGACATAAATGTATTGATCACTTAGGCCTGGACATAATTGGTATCGCAGAATCACATTTAATGGGCGATGCCAATCTGAACATTGACGGATATAAGTGGTTTGGTAACAATAGACATAATACTCATGTACGAGCCAAAACGGGGTCCGGAGGTGTTGGGTTCCTTATACGTCAGGAGTTGTTATCGACATATAGTTTTAATATTGCTGATAAATCAGTTGATGGTATACTCTGGTTGCACATGAAACATAAGGTGAATAATACTTCTATTTTTCCATGTGTCTGTTACCTGCCACCGGAAAATTCATGCCGACATGTTGATGCTCACGACTTTTTTGATACGTTATTAACAGGCATTTACAAATTTCAGAATGACGGTATGGTGTATATATGTGGTGATTTTAATAGCCGTTGTGGTGATAATGCAGATTGTATTATAGGGGTAGATTGTATTATGGAGCGTGATGTGGTTGATTTCAAAACAAACGCATATGGTGATATATTGATTGATTTTCTTATAAATTCAAACATGTGTATGTTAAACGGCCGAAATTTTGTTAGAAATGACTTCACATCCGTCTCGGTAAAAGGATGCTCAGTTGTCGATTATTGTCTGGTAAGCCATGCTAACTTACCAGATTTTTCTGATTTTACTGTTGAACGAACTGCTGATCTTATTACTAGATGTGGCGAGTTAGATGTGCTCGCTCCAGCTGGCTTACCGGACCACTCTGTTCTTACATGGATTTTAAACATTGCTGCTGACACTCATGTCTTGAACTCGTTTGAAACAAACGTTTCATGTGATAAATTCAATGTCAAAGAGATTCCAGATAGCTTTCTGTTAAATACTGATCTAATTAACAGGGTAAATATGACTGTTGCCGGTTTGGAGGGTAGTCTTCGTATGCAGAATGATATAGATGTAGCATATGATGGTTGGTGTGATATCGTTAGAGGTGAGATGTATAGAAGTCTACCCTACAAATCTGCAACAGTTGGTGTCCGCAATAAGAAGAGACGTCCCGGAAAGCCATGGTGGACTGACACACTTACAAATATGTGGAATGATGCCTGCCGTAAAGAAACTTTATGGTTAAAATGTAATAGCCACTCCGAAAAAGTGAGACTAAAAGCTCAGTACTGCATTGCCAGAAAATCATTTGATAAGGAAGTTCAAAGGTCAAAGCGGTTATTCTGGTTCAATTTACAAAGTAATATTTTAAATGAAGTCTGCCAAAAGGATCAAAGTGATTTTTGGAGATCAATAGGCAAAATTGGAGTTGCACAATGTAAAAAACCAAGTATACCTATGGAGGTTGTCCTAGAAAATGGCAGTGTATCCAACCATGTTTGTGATATTTTAAGCAAATGGAGAAATGATTTTAGTAAACTTCTAAATTCGCATAATGAGTCTAATGAACCTTCAACCACACCGGCTGACGATGGTAATTCACAGGAAATCCTGGATAGACATATTTCTATATTAGAGGTAAAACATGCGTTAGATGCAGCCAAAAAGGGTAAAGCTTTTGGATGTGATACTATACCAGTTGATGTATTAAAAAATGACACATCGGTTTCATTTCTCCATGTGCTTTTTAATATATGTTTTGATACAGGTTGTACTCCGACATTATGGGGTAAAAGTATTATACATCCGATTCCGAAGTCTAGTACTAATGATCCGAGAGATCCTCTGTCTTATAGAGGAATCTCGCTTGCTAGCTCTATGTACAAAGTGTACTCTACTATTATTAATACTCGACTATCTGTCTGGTCGGAATCAAATGGTAAGATTGTTGATGAACAAAATGGTTTTCGTAAGAAAAGGAGTACAGTAGATCAAATTGCATGCTTGACAAATATTATTGACACAAGGAAGAAATTGAAACTGCAAACTTTCTGTGCTTTCATTGATTTTAGGAAAGCGTATGACTATATTGACAGAGGTATATTGTGGAATAGGCTACATAACATTGGTGTATCTAGTAAAATGCTAACCGCAGTCAAATCTTTATACGTTTCAGTCACAGCAGCCGTGAGAGTTAACAACCTTATGACAGATTGGTTTCCAGTTAAATCGGGTTTGCGTCAGGGCTGCTCACTTTCACCGCTGCTGTTCAATTTGTTCATTAATGACTTGGCTTTAAGATTAAAATCTCTGGGTAAAGGTCTACACATAGATAACAAAGATGTTTGCTTATTACTATATGCTGATGATTTGGTATTGCTAGCTGAGAATGCAGAAGATTTGAAGTCAATGTTACATGAGCTTTCTAGCTGGTGTGATGTTAATAACATGCATGTCAACACAGATAAAAGTAATATTGTTCACTTTCGACCCAACTCTTGCCCATTGACAGATTGTATTTTTAGATGTGGTGACAGTGTGATCAAAGTAGTTGATAGATACGTGTATTTGGGTTTGACACTCCATGAACACTTAGATTTTAATATAACGGCCAAAGTGGTTGCACAGAGTGCGGGTAGAGCTTTAGGATTACTTATTGCTAAGTCTAAATGTATTGGTGGAATGCCTTACGATGTTTTCACTAAACTATATGACTCTATGGTGAACTCTGTAATATCCTATGGAGCAGCCATATGGGGTTACAAGAAATATTCATGTATCGAAGCTATACAAAACCGTGCTATGCGTTTCTTTCTTGGTACAGGTAAATACACCCCAAATGCTGCAGTTTCTGGAGATATGGCTTGGTATCCCGCATATGTGACTCAATGGAAGAGTATATGCAGTCATTGGAGTCGTCATGTAACAATGCCGGCCTCAAGGATGAACACACATATTTTTAGATGGGCATATACAAAGGCAGACCAATCTAGGACCTGCAGGAATTGGTTTCGGGCAGTTACAGACAAATTTAGATCGATTGGTCTTGATAAATACAACACCATAGATGTTGTATTTCCCAAAACCGTCTTTATCAAGGACATTACAGAGTCACTAATACTATTACATACGACAGAATGGCTAAGGTCTGTAAACATGATTGAAGGTGTCAGTGGTAGAGGTCGTAATAAATTACGAACATACAGACTTTTCAAACAATCATATGAGATAGAACCATACTGCAAACTAATTCTACCATTAAAACACAGATCAGCGTTTGCTAAGTTCAGAAGTGGGGTAGCACCGTTAAGGATAGAGACGGGAAGGTATGAAAATTTAATCGAGAGTGAACGTATGTGTCCTTTTTGTAACATTGAAGTTGAAAATGAAATGCATGCCCTCTTGAAATGTAACCAGTATAATGATATTAGAGACTGTTTGTTTCATAAAGCTAACACTGTCTGTGCCGATTTTATGACATTGTCCGATGCTGATAAGTTGATATTTTTATTTTCCAACAAAGATATGATTAGAATAAGTGCCAAAACCTGTTTTAATATTTTACAGAGGAGAAACAACATTTTGTATAGATAATGTGGATAAACACTTTTTGTGTGTCTTTTATGCCCGGTTGCATATATACTGCTAATCAGTTCATTTCAAATCTGATTTGAGGTGATAACGGATTTTTTAAGATATTTCATAATTTGATGCCTTTGTATATAATAGACATTTTGTGGTTTACCTAAAGCTTTTTAATACATTTTTAGACAGGCAAGAAAACATTAAATGTATTATTGCATTGTCACGATTAGCGGTATCTATGCAACACGGTGGTAAGAAAGAAACACACTATTGGCGGTTATCGTTGCCACTGATTTTTTTAACCAGGATAAGCGCAGTGGCAACGGAAACGGCGCCAGTTTGTTTCATTTTTGCCTGTTATTTAATTCTTAACACACCAAAAACATTATAGTAAAATGTTCATTTGTCACGAGTATAGCACCTGCCCATGTATTCATATATGTCCCGTGTCAGTGTGACACCATGGGATGACTGGGTATATCGTATACGAGAGTATATCTTATACACGAGTATATGCGCATGTGCATGCATCGTCATGCACATGTGCAATATATAGTCAGGAGTATATATGCGTATAGTGCTGTACTCTGTGACAAAGTGTGTATTTGTATCATGTATTGTTATATGTTCTGGAACGTAAGTTCAATGTTATCGTCTCTTATAATTCTTATTGAATGGCATTTGTACATAATATACATGTATTTTATTAATGTGCTATATTTTATGTTGTACATTTGATGAGACGTAAATAAATAAA
>JBEVXV010000322.1:0-5341 GCA_040505915.1 Sedimenticola sp.
GAACAAGAAGCCCGCTTCCCCAGTTCACTAAGTGAACAAGAAGCAACCGGTTCCCGACCCGCGGGAACAGCGCCAACATGATTTGTTGGTGCACCCAACTTCACCAGTTCATCTGGACAAGACACCTGCTTCGCCAGTTCATTCGAACAAGAAGCACCCGGTCCCTCCGAAACATTACTCGTTGTATCCACAGCCACCTGGATTTTAATGTCCTCGTCGTAGTCGGTGCCGGTTCCAGGACTGACCGGCTTCTCTCCACAGACCCTATAATCAAAAATTACTGGAGCTGCATCCATAGACGTCAGGGGAACTGCATCATCCACCTCTCTAGTAAAGGATCCCCATTGACTATCTGCTCTTAGACAGTACTTGCATCCGCCGCAAGGTAAGTCCACAGGACTGACTCCTGCTATGTACGCGTTACAATGGTCTGATGCCAGCGGTCTTCTTGATAGTGCATCCGCATTGCCATGCTTCACCCCCGCCCGATGCTGCAGGACCATGTTGTATTGGGATAGTTCCTCTATCCACCTTGCCAACTGTCCTTGTGGTTGTTTAAAGTTCAGCAGCCACGTTAAACTTGAATGGTCAGTCCGTACGGTGAATGGCTTGCCTAGCAGATAGTATCGGTATTGGCGAGTAAACCGTACGATGGCCAACAACTCCTTCCGTGTCGTGCAGTACTTTCGCTGCTCCTTGGTTAACGCGAAGCTGCCGTAAGCCACCACCTTCTCCACTCCGTTCTGGACCTGTACTAACTCCGCACCTATGGATAGGTCGGAGGCATCCGTATCCAGAATGTAATCGTCTGTGTGATTCGGAAGTGCCAATACAGGTGGTGCTGTCAGTGCCTCCTTTAGCGCCGCGAACGCTGTAGCCTGCTCAAACTCCCATCGGAATTTGTTTTTCCCCACGACTCTGTAGAGTGGCTCCGCCAGTTGTGAGAAGTTTTTGACAAAGTTTCTGTGATAATTTGTCAGGCCCATAAACCGTTCTACATCTTTGGAGCACTTCGGTTCCGGCCACGTTGACACTATATCGGTGTCTTTCGATGTCATTGACAGTGTCTCTCCACTAACCCCTCTGCCCAAGAATTCGACTTGGTGCTGGAAAAACATACATTTCCCAGGTTTTAGTCTCAGCCCGTACTTCCTAAAACGTGCCAGTGCATCATGTAGGTTCGCCAGGTGGTCGTCAAAGTCTCGCCCCATCACCAGGATATCGTCCAGGAACGCCAAGACTGTTTTCCAGTTGAGCCCTCGAAGAGCTAAGTTCATGACCCTGGCGTAGGTGGCAGGTGCATTGCACAAGCCAAACCCCATACGGACATGTTCATACAACCCGTACTTGGTGTGGAATGCCGTTTTACTGCGGTCTTCTGGCTTGATTCCCACTTGCCAATAGGCGGAGTTGGCGTCTAACTTGGAAAACCACCTATTTCCAGCCAAAGTGTCTAGGCAGTCGTCGACTAGCGGCAAAGGGAATACGTCTTTTACAGTGACATTGTTTAACGCCCGATAGTCGATACACCACCGCACGTTACCGTCACGTTTGCGTATGAGCACAGGCGATGAGGCCCATTCTGATGTCGACTCTTGTATGACACCAGCCTCCAGCATCTTTTTGAGGTGCGCCTCTTCTTCACCAACGAAACATGCTGGTGTTCTGCGCAGGCGCTGCTTGATCGGTCTAGCGTCACCTGTGTCAATGTCATGTTCGAGCTCGGAAAAAGTCCCAAGGTCGAATTCGTTTTTTGCGAAGACGTCTTGAAATGAGGTCAGCAGCTCACACAATCTCCGTTGCTCCGCCTCCGTCAGTGAGGCCTTCGATGCCGCGAAAACATCCTTCAGATGGCTGGGTACTTCGCATGTGGCGCTCTCGTCCAGCTCGTCCGCGACGACTGTGTGTGTTGTATCCTGCACCGCTGTAGCGGCGGGGATACCCGGCAACTCGCTGTCTACTGGGTACGCCTTGGCTATTAGGCTCCCCTTCTTCAGCACTCGGTAGTGCTCTGTTGGGTTGACGCAGCATACGACTGGAGATGACCCAGCCGAACGAAGCACTCGTGGTCCAAATATTTTCGGACTAACGCAAGGCTCTACGACATAGTCAGGAAGATTAACACCCATGGTACATTGTATCTGCGCTACCGAGTTTGGCGGTATCACTTGTCTTCTGGCCACCGTGACCCTCGCTACCTGTGGTGTGCCGCTTGAACACCCAATGTTCATGGTGATCTCCTTGCCATCATATGTTAGGGTTCCTTTTCCCATGTTGAGGATGGCGTCCCCCTTCAGCAGGATGTCGATTCCGAACAGCATGTCCTGATCAATGGGTGCTACGTAGATGGGCCCTTTATAACAGCTTTCACCAATTTTTAGCCCCACCGGTGATGCGACAAACCCCTTCATGCTCATCTGCCGTCCCGCAGTGTCTAACCGTACATTTCGGACTTTCTTCGGCTGCTGTGTCAACGACGCATAAACTCTATCGGAAATGATGGTCACCTCCGCCGCAGAGTCCACAACCGCATCCACCCATTTGTCCCCGACTTGTACCGGTATGCTATATGTCGATGCAGATTTTAGCATACACACTCTGACAGTTGACATGTCATCTAAGCCGGCTGTCGCAGCATCCGCTTGAGATTTCGGTGTCGTGCCATCATCACCGCCCTGCAATTGATCATCCGTCACGCTGGTTACTGTCACCTCAATATCTGTATCCTGTGTACCTGCTGTCGCACCGCGCACAGGCGATGGGACTCGGCCGTCCTTACCCTGGCTTGCCGTCGCACCTCCCATCGGCGGTAGGAACTTCGGTGTATCTGCGCCATCCGCTACCCGGAATCCAGTCGCACCGCCCTTAGGCGGCGGGACATTTGGTGTAACACCGTCAACTGCAACCTGCAATCCAGTCGCACCGCCCTTGGGCGGCGGGACCTTGCTCGCTGCATGTTGTTGATCCTCTATTCTTGCCTCGGCCCCTGGTTTGAGGCCTCCCTCTGCTCGGATCGAGTGTCGGCCTTCGGACTCGACCCTTGCTCGTTTAACCGGCTGTAACCTTGTCGGTTGCCCTGCCCTTTGTAGTCTGGACATTCACGGCGGAAGTGTCCCAACTTGTTACAGTTGTAACAACGCTGTTTCCCCCTGCCAGACAGACTCCCCCTACCAGCGCCCCTATAGCCTCCTTGGTTATTGCCCATATTTGCTAACTTATCAACTAACATGTTGATATCCTTTTGCATACGACCCATGGCCTGCGCTAGTTCATTCGATGCCTCCTGTTTCTGAGCCGGCGGTTCACTTGGTGCTTGTGTCCTGTCACTTCGTCCAGGTTGAACAGCGCTGACCCGGTTCACATCCTCAAAGTCCTCTGCAGTCACTTGCTGCTCAGATTCCCATCTACCCATATCTTTGCCGAACGCCGCTTTACGTGTATGCTGGTACAGCCTGATTTCATTGATGGCCTGTTCAATGGTTGTCGGCTTCTGCATACAGACAAAATGACCAGCCATGCTGTCGCGCAATCCGAGACAAAATCGAGATACTGCCTGTTGATTTGAATATCTCTCTGGTAAATCGGCGAATGCCCTTGTCGATAAGGTGAGGACGCGGTCCGCCCAATCCTCAATCTTCTCCCCCGCATTCTGTGATGCCTGCTGGAAACGCGCTTGTGCTGATTCTGGCAGTTCTTTCGCTCCGAACCGCTCCTCTAACCTATGCAGCAATTGCCGGTAGGTAGTGGATGCATTTCGCTCCAAGATGGTTGCGCAAAAATCACTGGCTTTACCGATGAGGCTCCAACTCAGACAGTCTAGACACTGCTCTGATGACCAATTCTTGGATTTTGCGTATCGGGTAAATTTCTGCCGAAACGCGACCCAGTTTGACTTACCATCGAAGTTCAAATTTTTTGGCAGCGCCTGAACCGCGTCGAAATACCTGGGCTGTGAAATACCCTTACGTCTACGGTAATGTTGCTGCTCATCGTCACTCGATACATCATCAGTTGAATACGGGTCATACCTGTCTCGCGGGTACCTTGGACGGCCATCTCTATATCCTCGCCCCCCCATGGGGTTCGGCAGGGCAGTGGACATGACCCATTCCCGTATGTCACGGTTACGCGTATCTGGACCGCTCTGGACATGTACTGGTGCAGAAGTATGATGGTCTATGGTGTCACCCCGCCCCTGCGGCACAACGGTTGGGTAGACATAGTCGGGACGTCCCGGCGGGATGTCCGGGAGTTCCCTCTTAACATACCTTAGATGTCGATCTGTGGACGGTGACTTTTCTACTTTTACCTGTGGTGCACACCTCTCATAGTAGTCTGCGGCTTTGTCAACCAGGCGGGACTGTAGTTCATCTATCCGCGTCTGCATATGTGCCATTTCGATCTCATCCGCCGTTACCTTAGTGCTTGTGTTTTTCATCTCGCGCTCGCTGAGCTCGGACATAGTGTCCAAGGCAGACATAGCGTAATTCCGGTGGGCGTCTGACAACTCGCTTTGGCTCATACTGTCCACTTCCCCAATTTGGCTGCACCGCAGAGATGCTGCGGCGGAACCAGGATTTTGTACTTCTTCGTGGCCTCCGTTTGGGGACTCATTCTTTGGAACTACATGTACATTATGGAGTGGTGGGATCCCCGGTGGTTGGGGTATGTAACTTGGGGGTATTGTGTTGTTTGGTGCAAAATCAACATTTTCCCAAATGTCAAATGACATGGGGCGTCGTAACAGTATTGCCAGGGACGCTGGGGTGATATTCCCCAGGGTACCTCGTAATTCCACGATGGACTTGGCGATCGTTGGTCCCACATAGGGAATTCTGACAAGTTTGTCAATTGTTGCAAAATTTATTTGGATCTTATTTTCACCCCCGGTTGCCATTATGATGCTCAGATTCAATCCGTTTGTACTGACAGTTCTTGTTAATCAGGAAATTGGCGAGAGAATTTTGGGAGAGGAAAAATATTTTCCAAGTCCCAGAATTTACAACAATATTTGTGCAGAATTCTCAACTTTCAAAGTTTGTTTGGCGAAAAATTGTTTTCTAACAATTCTGGCGATTGTTCGTGTTCACTACTGACACCATTGTAGTATTTCTCTATACCAACTCACCAAGCAATCTGTGTTGAGATGATCTGTTGTCTTGTTGTCTGCTGCTTGTATTCGCGCACTCTGTCAAGATGGCGGATCCGTACTCCAAGTCCCCGGATGATCACGAAGTGCCCGGATGCTGACGGCAGAGACGATGCTTCGCCCCTGGTCCTGATCGCCCCGAAGACGACTCGTCACGGCGATGCTATTCGTCCCGGGACAAACTCACCACAC
>JBEVXV010000323.1:0-5773 GCA_040505915.1 Sedimenticola sp.
TACAATAATGAGCTTAAAATCATCAGTAAATGCCTGTTTTACTAATTAAAGTCATGCAGAAATGATGCTATGATGCTAGATGACATTGTTAGATGATTAAGCAATGATTTTGATTTTTTTAAGTGCCCGGTGCCCAATGTCTAGTGGTGGGCGGAGGTGGCTAGTGGTGGGCACTATAGCTTCAACTTCTATTTAGAAGGACCATCTCGAACTGTGAGCAAATGCCAGTCCTGGAAAGTCTTCAAATTTATGTTGGTTCTCGATTGTCCTTAAATTTTGGTTTAATAGAGTGCAGTACACTTGGGCCTCTATATAACGCGGTATCCAATGTAACGCGGGTTGGTCGTTGGTCCCCGTTTTTATACCAACCTGCCATTTTTAATGTTTTTCCAATCTTCAAATTTCCCATCGTAAGTTGAATTTTCTTGTGAATCAGTAACTACCAAACTATAAAACCGTTAAAACATCTTAATTACAGATTAATGTCTCACCTGTGTACACCTCTTTGTCACGAATAAACACTTACTACAATTGGTGACAATTAACATCCAGCTTTTGTGACACACACAGCTAAGTATCCGTGGTTACCGAGCCGACTCGATCAAACTATTAAACACGAATTGGGAAACCAGTACACGCCTAGGGCACTGCTAGTGTATCGATCGATAAGCGTGTTCATGTAGTTATAAATAGCTAGCTGAGTAGAGAATACAAGCGTATTGCAGTTTAAATCGACAAACAGTTTATCTGCCCAGATTAATGACCCGATGCATATTATAACGCGCTGTAAGCAAAGCCTGCTTAATTGGCGTGGTAGATATCAACGAGAACCGAGAGTGAACATTTTTTACTGCGTCGCCAATTAGCAATTAGCAAAGAATCAGTTCACTCGTCCCAATTGCTTGGAAGACGCAGTGTGGTTCTTCGAGTCTTGTCCCGAGGCAACAGCTGTTAATGTTACGCATGCGCGTAACATGTTGCATCTTGCTCGTCATAGAAAAAAGCATAACGTATTCTTAATCAATTGGTTTATTCTATTATAATAAATACAATAAAATACTGTGTCCGGGTCGTCTCCGCATCCCTTCTGTGTCTCATTTCGGGTCGTCTCCACATCCCTTCTGTGTCTCGTTTCTTCATGGAATATGAAAATATATGAGAAATACTTTATTATATTGATATTAAAAAGTCAATAATTTTACGATACATGTACCCAAAAACGTCATTAATATCGAGGGACGAATTTAAGTAGGCGCGAACACGCATCATCACAGAGACTCTTTAAATATGTTTTCAAGCGTCCAGTGTGTACTGACGCGGAAATGCTGTTATGATGTTATTTACTAATTATTTTTCCCAAGAAAATACGCACAAAATGTTGTATTTCCGATTGCGATTAACAAAATCAACTAATTAATGAGTTACCGTGAATATACATGTACGACATGTTTTTTTTTGCCAGTAGAATATACAATTATTTTACTGCGGTATGAAACTTGTATTGTACGATAATGGGTGGGGTAATCCGAAATCGACGGATCAATCTTATAACGCGGTTTCACATATAACGCGGTTTCACATATAACACGGTTTCGCGGTTTCATATATAACGCGGGTTCATTCTTTGGCTCCAGCGTACTAGAGAGGCCCAAGTGTATTAAGGAATACCGTATCTTTAAAAAATACGAGAAGCCGAGTGATGTTATTATTTCCCTATCCTTGGTGGTCGTTGAGCACATCTGTCATTTCGAAAGTTGTGCATATTTTCTTCTTTTGGTATTATGGGTTCCCCTTTCGCTTAAGCTGGGGCTAGGATGCATTTGGACTCTTACAATATTTGCAGTCCATGACAAAATGAACAAATGCAATAAAACTACGCTTGCAATGTATTTTTTTCTGGTAGTCGTGTTCAGCATTTATCGTTGCTCTTTTGACTTTGTCATGTAATTTTATGCTCCCAAGAGAAACATTACCTTGGGGTGCAAGTAAACTAATGCATGGAAGATAGAAAAAATAAAGAAAACATGTTCTTAGATCATACATGTATTTATCGAACCACTTCAAAGTGAAAATAACGGACATTGTGGTCCGTTTCCTGTTTGGCCTGTTCGTTCTAGTTTAGGCAATAATTCAAGTTATGGCAATGTTCAGATTTTCTGATGTATTATTTCTCCTCGACGGTCTTTATTATTTTCGCATATTGTCTTTGCTTATAAATAACCTTTGATTGGCCTACATTGTGTCCTGACCATTTGTTGAAATTTATAGTAGCATTCTTTTCATTAAGGTTTGTGTGGACAAAGCTAAAGAGCTCGCCAGTAATGTGGCCAGTTGAGGTTCGCGAGGTCCGGCACCAGAGCTTGGATGTTTTTGTCAAGTCAGATAATGCCATGTAAGTACATGATAATTTTTATCAAATAAAGAACAGGCATACAAGTGGATTAAAAAATATTTTTACGAATCAGTTTTCCCGTCTGCGTTTTAGCACAAGCAGGACACAGGGATAGCTTTTCTGTCTGCTTTGTCCCCATCATTTCATGTAAAGTTTTTGCATTTAGCTCTGTTTCTGGGATTCTTATACATGATCGTAAGTCCTAGAAGCCCAAACTTGGAACACATCAATGCTGTGCGGTACACATCTCAGAAAGAGGAAGCGATGTGGCCTTAACCTAGTTTTTAAGATCAGTTAACTTTTCACATGCCTTCATTTAAGTTTTTATGCCCCCGGTCTCCAAGAGCCCGTCCGTCTGCCGGGAGGCATATATCGTTTGACTCGTGTGCGTTCGTTAGTTTGTGTATGTGTGTGTCCGGATTACGTGCATTGATTTGCCATAATTGTTCAATACTGTATTACTATTTTAAATTTAATTGCGGCTGTCACCAGGGGCATTCGTGATCCAACAAGCCTCATTTCTTGTTTGCATTTCTGTGAATCTGTATGTCCTAAGACCTCCAAACTAACTCAATTTCTTATGAACATTGATGGATTTCAACAATATTTGGAAGAAATGTGTATCTGAAAATATTTGGATGTCAGATATATACATGGGCTTCTACTCACAAGGTAAATGTCACATCTAGTATGTATATTTAGCAAATGTGTTAATCTCCATTTCTTTTGAACCTATTAATGCCAACATGATAGAGTGTCGCATGTACCCGGGTTCATACGCCCAAGGTCACGTAATCAGACTGTATTAACTGTTAGCAAACGTGTTCTCCATTTCCTTTGAACCTTTTGATGGTAATGTAACGTAACGCCGGCGCTGCAGACACTTTTGTGTCCGGAGCGTCCGAAAATCGTATGGAATATTTCGACGACACTTCATCCATGATATCGGGTCAACAACATGTTGCGTGCAAGAATGACAACTCTTGTGTCCCTAGTTTTGGAGTTACTGCCCTTCGTTGACTTTCAGTCTTATTTTCGTGTCCGGAGCATAATGCAAAAAACGATATGGAATATTTAGACGAAACTTCATTCATACATTGTTTTGGAGTTACTGCCCTTTGTGGTTTTTATTATTTGTGCAGCTTAACTAAAATAATGTATGGAATATTTCGATGAAACTTCATCCATGCATAGATACCAGGTCAACATCGTGTTGCACGCAAGAATGACAACTCTCTTGTTCCTAGTAGTTATGGTGCAGTGGTAAGACGTTGGACTACCATGCCAGAGGTCCGAGTTCAATCCCAGGTCCCGGCATGAAAAAAAAACGTTCATCGTATTTCCGTCCCACTGGTCTGTCTGATGAGACTTGAAACCGTGGCCCCGTCTCTATATGACCTTAGCTGTGAAGGAACGTTAAACTCCCATACTTTTTTTTCTTGTTCCTAGTTTTGGAGTTATTGCCCTTCATTGTTTTTTCGTGTCTGGGGCGAAACTCGCAACCAACCCCACCCGCCCCGGCAAAACAAATTAGTTCCACAACGGAATCGACAATTCATTTTTGTTTACGAAAAACAGTTCCAAACAACTCTGTCTGTATATATATATACGGACGGACACGGATGGGTTGGGTAATATTCTGTGATGCCTGTGGTTCCAAACCGAATGGCTTTGCACTACACTATATGCTCAGGCACTTTTGTCCGAATAGTTTGGGTATTACTATGAGGTAGGTATACATGTGCATGTAATAATTATAACAACATACAGTAGATTCGCTGCAAAAAAAGCAGTATAATTATTGTACTGGCTATAGTAAATGGTCCATTTTGAGTCGGGGGGGGGGGGGGGGGGGGGGGGGCTTTTTAAAAATATGGATGGGCCAGTGGCCCAAAATGCCGATATCCTAGATTGAACCATGAGACAATAGTGCTATGCAACGACCATTCTGTTTTCAGATTGACTGTGACATTTAAGGATATTGAGAAATTTCCAGGAGAGTTGAGTCAAATAAAAGAACAATGTTTGGGTAACTTTTAAATCTGTTAATGTTACATTTTAAAGGATTTTGTTGTTGCTTTTAAGACCATACCAAAATACTTGCACTGAAAATAATTTTCTGAAAAGTTATCTCGAAGTCATGCTTACATGAGCTGCCCGGTACAATTCAGGGGTGTAAAATTCCACTCGTCCGCTCGTCCTGACCAGTAAAATTGGATGCAGGACGAGTAAATATTTTAGTAATTTTCTTGTATAATATATCAGTTTCAGCATTCAAACTGAAAACCTATAAAATCAGGACGAGTAACTATTTCTGGAATTTTACACCCTTGTACATGTAATCATGTATTACCATGAAGATTTTCAGATCTTGCACTTCAGTCCAAGATGGCCTCTAGGGGAACCCTGGTTGAATTCTTAATAGGTCTTTTGGCAAACCAATGAAAGGTCAATGTCATGGTTCAACATCAAATAAACTTAACATTTTCATGTTAACTTCAGTGAGACAATGCTCAGTAACCAACACCTGGGTCAGTATGAAGGTCAGGGTCACTGTTCAGGGTCAAATAAAAAAAATATTCATTGTACATTCAACAGGAATTGCTGATCTTATATATCAAGATTTTCACATATTATGTGACTGTTGCGGCAGGGTTTGTTTTTAGGTCACGTGGGACAGTCTCGGATAACCTATTGCGATCGCCTTTTGTCCATTGTTGTGTGTAAACTTAACATTTTTGACTTCTTGATTGAAAACTGCCAGTCCGATTTCAAAATTTCACTTTTGGAAGTTTGGTGTGGAGTTGAGGAATTTTACTATCAATAGCATCTCTACACTTCAGGGCATAAAAATTCCGCCAATTTCTACTCGTCTGACATTCAATTCGAAATCCAAATAGAAGATATTAAATCAGAATATCTTCAGAAACTTACTCTTTCTGCATGAAAAGTTACTCGTCAATACGAGTGGACGAGCGGAATTTTTGTGCCCTGTACAGTCAGTAAGACTATTATGATACTATTGCAATATTTGGAAAGAATATATTTGGCAATAATACAATGGTTAACCGTTATGCAGTTAAAGGTATACATTCACAATTGATGGAAAGCAAATGGCGTAAATTAAAAATGCGTGGTTTTCAATTGTACGTGATGCAGATGGTCAATACTAATCAAATACATTGTATTCCATCAAATTAAACCGAATTGACCTAGTAAAACGAACATTTCAACCGATAAAGCAAATGGTGTAAACTCTGAGTAAGGGAAGGCAACTGCATAATATTCAGAATAGCAGTGATTGGGAAGGAAATTTTCACAATGGGCCATTTTCATGTTTTTTTAAGGATTTCCAAAATTTTAATGGGCCATTCCCTATAT
>JBEVXV010000324.1:0-27141 GCA_040505915.1 Sedimenticola sp.
CGTTGGGAGTGGCCTCCGATCCAAGCCTCTATGGGTGTCACCACAGCTGACCAGTCATAGGGAGTGGCGATGATAGTGGATCCGCCAGGTTGAAGTACCCGGCCGATGGATTCAAGAAGCTCTCGCGGTGAGGAGACTGAATCGAGTACATGCAGGCCCACCGCCAGGCCGAAGCTGTTATCGGCAAAGGGCAGGGCAAGACCATCGCAGGCCCAGAAGTCCACCTGTCTTGCGTGATCAAACTTCACTTCAAATTCCTGACGATCATATACGATACCTGTCCGACGTCGCGGGTAACGCACTCTATTGTCAGCCAGTACTCCTTGTGCAAGGTGTAGCATGGAAAAGTTTGTATCTACGCCCAGCACCAGCTGATCGCCGTTTGCGGCAAGTTCAAAGCTGCTGCGGCCGACGGCACAGCCAATATCAATCACCGGACCCGGTGGAGTCTCGTCAAGTAACGCCAGGCCAGCATCTAGGCAGCGTTTGACTGCGCCGGGTTTGATAGTCCCTTCTGGCATCGCGTCGGGGGCGAGGTCTGCATAGTTGTCCCAAGTGTAGGTGCTAAGATACTGCCTGGTTCTGTTGTAGAGGGCATCCGGCGCGGAACTGTCGCCCAGAATCGATTCCACCGTTTCCGAGAGGTCATTCCGTGCCGTCAGGTGGTACAGGTTGTCACTGAGGTACGCCCGTACATTGGGCACAATGATCGGAATTCCATCGATAATCGGGTATTCAAGCTGGCAGTTAGGGTTTGAACAGTGCAAAACACCCTCATGGACACCCTCGTTATCTTCATGCAGAACCCTGGCGAGGAGCAGTGGATGGACTTCGGCCCACTCGCTACGGCAGCGTGGACAGATGGGTTTCAGGGTTTCAAAGTGAGAGTGGCGCAAGGGTCCTTACCTGGATTTAACCACCGATAAGCACCGTTGGGCAGCAGGGCGGCAGTATTTTTCCTGTGGGGCTGGGGATTGGAGCGACACAGCTCGGGTGGGCGGTCATATCCCCCATGCGTGCAGCGGGCATATTTGCGATGAGTACCGTAAAGGAGCCTAGTGCGATTATTCCCGGCCCTGCGGGAACACAGGCGGGAAGTACGCAGGGTATTGTTTTGTCGGTCAACCGGGCCGCTGGCAAATTACCGATAAGGACGTTGGGCTGGCCTGAGATGATGGCGAGTGGTAACGCCGGGTGGGGTACAGGCGCGGGCACCGGGGCGGGCGGGTGAATGGGTGCGTGGCAATGGGGCGCATCCTGCAATACGAGATCTGAGATTCTGGCGGCTGGTTTTCCCATGGTTGTTACAAGTATGCACCCCTGTGTTCAGTCTACCCAGAGGATAGCCCTTTGCCCAATGTGAAACAAGTTCTACCCTATCTACATCTGCTGCACGGAGTTCCTGTTGTCGGGTACAGCCAAGTGTGGAGTGCGGACAACACCTACGGTCTTAATCAGCTTCGTAAGCTCTGCTGCAGAGTAATACGTTGTAATCGTTCCTGCGCATGTCCCAGCAGATCTTACGACCCTCAAAGCTCATTCCAGATGCTCTTCAGCGAGTGGCTGGGTAAAGCCTCCAGGACTTTGTGGGTGAAGTCGGTTGGTGGCCTGTAATATCTGAGGAGGAGAGTGCGATGTAGTCACTGTCAGGGGCTGGAAAAACCAGTTTTAACTCTGCCTTGAGTCTGTCAAAGACAACTTCCTTTGAGCGAATTTTATCACGGCGAATAAGGTCGCGTACTTACCCACTGATATTTTCAAATGCACCCTGCTTGATTTCGTTGGATACGAAGACCTTGAGTGCGCCGCTGATTCGGACATTGAGGTTCATAATGTCTGTCATAGGCAGATACCGGCAAAGTTCATCTGTGAGGAATGTAGTGAATATTGTCGCATCAAGCAATATTTTCAGAGCAATATTTTCAGTAACTATTCGGCTTCAGACGCAATAAATTGTGATTGTCGAGGGAGTCGATACACCTAGTTGTGAATCACATTTTACGGCACACTTTCTTGTAGAATTGGCATCTACGCCGCGATAGGCGTTTGATCTCGGTTCGAGAGACCGCTCCTATCAAAAAGGTTGGTAGTTTAGGTTTTGCGCGTAGGCCGATGCCTACGCAAGTTTCAGGCTATTATTAGGGGCTGTATTGTTAGTATATGGTAACGGTTCTAGGGATGGATAGAGTGATGAGTAGAAATAGCATACTTGATGAGTTGCGGGAGAGTTATCTAGGAGCCTGTCCGAGAATAGGACACCTACTGCGGAAAGCCCATTTTGGCCCTTTTTGCCGCTCATTTTCGTTGAATAAGAGTAACTATTCGCCTCAAATGACCAGAAAAAATGACTCAAAATGGACTTCCCTCGCTACGGCGCCTATTCTCGGACAGGCTCCTAGCCGAGATCTCCTTTCGAACGCCGCCAAAGAGTAAAAATGATCTATTTATGCTACAGGTATATCGTACCCTGTTGAGGGATTTGTCACCCCAGAAAGTGGTTTCAGGTGCTGCACAAAAAGTCACTCCGGCAGGAAGCACGGATCTTCCTACCGAGAGTTGATATCACTTACCCCTTCAGGCAAATACGTCCAGATTCTGTCCAACCACAGAGTTAGGGTCTTTGACCACGGCAGTCTCTGCTATGGTGCTGATCAGTTGTTCAGCTGACTGCTGTTGGACATCCTGAGTCTTTTTGAAAGCTGCCACGGAGAGGGCAGCTTGCGCAGGACTACCGCCAGCACTGACTGTTTGAGGTGCTTTGGTGTTGATCGATACGCCGCCAATTTCCATGATGTTACCTTTCGTCTGTTTTGCTTCTCTAACCCAGTAATCGGCCTGTGGGCAGTTTTCTTTAGAGAAATTGTAGCAGATGGAGAAAAAAGGATGCGCGCTCTTGGTTTTGTATCGAGTAACTACCCAGCATCAGGTACCAAGATGCGTGATTATATGGCGTCTTGAGCTGTCTCCTGGAATCATATTTTTAAGCTGCACGCGCTGTAGGAGCGCTTTATTGAAGCGTGACCGGTGCTTGATTGTGGTCTGGGAGACCGCTCCTACAATTACGGTATGGAATTTCATGCTCTGAATAAGAGGTATAATCCTGGTGTGATGAATCCAGCTCACTTTATCTATGTGTAACTATTCAGTTGGTGCGCGGGGTCTGCATATTTTGTACCACACTTCCCTGTAGGCGCGTTTTCCCGAAGCGCGATGGATAGTTGCATCATGGCAGTTGCTTCATCGCGGTCTGAGAGACCACTCCTACAATAAGATCGGAGCCCGGTACAGAATAGTTACCTATCTATTAACCTAGAATGCGCAGATTCGTGTCGAGTTAAATTCAGAACCATGGAACCGGGAAGGAGCCTGTGAAACTGGTTAGTGTTACCCAGTGGGTGAGCGTGCGACAGCGAGCAATTCCCATCAGAGGAGGTAAGGCACCGAATCTGTAGCGAACCTGCGTGCATATCTAATAGGGTGTGTATGAAGCCAGGTGTAGCGAGTGTGTAGGCGGCGTGACAGAGCTGCAAAAAATTCATAGTAGTGGTCCGAGAGGATAGCCCGGCGCACTACGGGACGCCAATTCTAGATCAGTGAGCATGGTGCTCTACTATCAATTTCTTTTGTGCATACCTATCCTCTGCAATGCACTTCACCTGCGTGAGCTGGAAAGGGCCTGGGAGAAAGACGGTATGCAATGGGCCAAGAAGATGCAGGAGCTGCTACTGGAAATCAATGATACGGTTGATATTGCAGGGAGTGAGCTGAATCAAGCGAATTAAAATCATGATTCGTCGATGTTAAGAGCAAACATATGAAAAACTTCACCAAGGACTCTACTCAGCTTTTATCCTATTGGAAAGTTTTGCAACCAGCACGCCTGCGGCCATGCCAGAAACATGCCCAATCCATGAAATATGTGGTCTAAAATCTATCAGGCTTAGGATCAGTCCACCATATAAGAAGACAGCTGCAGTTGCTATGAGGATGTTTTTTGGTGCACGCGAGTAGTAGGCATCAGCAACAAGATATGCCCAATAACCCAGTACGATTCCACTAGCACCTGCATGGTAGGCATTTGAGCCAAAGCTCCAAGTTCCCAAACCGGAAATAATAGTCAGTAGAATCGTAACCTCCCAGAACAGCAGCCGGCCTTTACTTTGAACCAACCAACCAAGCAGGAGAAACGGTACAGAATTGCTCAATAGATGCCATATTCCGTGGTGTATCCATGGTGCAAGTGGTATATGCCATAACCCATCGATAGAGCGCGGGACAATACCATAGACTCCATACTCAAAACCAAGCAGTGTTTGTGCGCCTTGAATCGCCCACATCAATACAAGCAGGTAAAGTGCATCTGGAATACGCAATCTGGCTACTGTGTTAGACACGCTTTAACCTGTTGTTCAGTTACCGTTTGGTCATCATTGACAAGTGTAATTATGGCATCACCACTGCAAACCATAGTGGGCTTCGGATTGCACCGCACTTCACCACCAATCACATACGCCATGGGTATACCCGCCCCCGAAGTGACAAACTGACAGATTAGATCCTGCCAACATCGGTTTTGAAAGCTGATATCAAAACGATGCATATGGGCATTGTCATGTGTAAACAAGTCTTCCAATACTTCCTCTGTTCCCGGCGCAACCAGGGAGCGCACTAGAAAGCCAGGATAGGCGCGAATGGGGCGCACAACGACATCCGCACCAGCTCTTTGCAGGCGCATTCTATTTTCATCATTGATTGCTTCAGCCAGAATCATGGCTGTAGAACCAATCTCTTGAATACGATCAAGCACATCAAAAGTTAGGCTATCAGATTGCTGATCAGCATAGTCACTGGCAAGTACAATGATGTAACTTGCCTCCGAGACATTTACTGCACGCAGGTTGTCAGAATTCTCTGCATTTCCTGAGTAATGAATTACACCAAACTTTGCAATATCTTTTGGCAGTGCTTGACTAAATTTGTCTGTCAATATCAGAACTGGGTATTCAGACAGCGCCGGAGTTGCTCTCATTTGCTGCATTAATTTAGATAAATAATTTCCTTGATCAATAGTCGGTGTATTTATTATCAAGATATGTTTTTTCATGTTCCATCTCCATCTACCATATTTCTTTTCTGCACTGACCCATAATCGATACTCAATAAACTCGGTAATAATATGAGCTAAAACCGCGATCCCGAAAGCATAAAGACAGACAATGGTAATAATACGTCCACCCGTTGTGCTTGGGCTTATATCACCATACCCTACTGTAGTGACAGTAGTTAACCCCATCCATAGCGCATCACCTAATGAGTGACCCTCGAAAAACATCATGCCTGCTGCATCAATAAGGACAAGCACAAACAGAAGAAAAACTAGCTTTATTAGTCGTATTGAAAAATCAGGAGTGTAGTGGCGGGTGTATTTACTATAATGCCGCTGCTGCCAGCGTTTATTCAGCAAGCGTGAAAAAATCAAGAACAGTCATCCGTGGTTTGATAAAAGTGGTTCACTTTCTCTATTACTTTGCGTTTAATTTCTGCCTCATCTATTGCATCCAAGCCATAATCTTGTGCTAGTTTTTCCAGCTCATTTTTGTCAAAGGATAGCCCAACGCGAGGGCGCTGTACTTTTACATAGGGTAATCCAATGATCTTGCGGACAATATCACTGGGAACTATAGAGGCATCTGCTGCATCGTGACGAATCTTTCGCAAAATATCCTGTTGAAAGGTAAAGTGCATCTGCAACTTTTTAAGAACACTTTTCTCCTTTGACCATTTATTGCTCACTGGGCCACATCTCTTCGATCACATCAACAGGACAGAAAGCGACTAGGGATACCTCGGTATCACCATCGCCCCATATTTCGACGGAAAGATAACGCGCATCCACATTACCAACACATTCATGATAACGCAGCTCTTCACCCTCATCATCTTCTGGCACAGCTCCACCACAATCACGATTATAGTAGTAGGCCTCACCCTCTTTCATACGCTGGGTATAACTATCTGCAAGCCAGCTTGACAGCTCTTCTGGCTTCTCTTTTACCGCCAATGTAACGAACTCTTCACTCCATAATGCTGAGAACTCATCTTCATCGAACAGTGTGAATAGAACTTTCTCTGGCAGTTTAATAGAGAAACAGAGTAGTGGGTCACCATCATTATCATCGACAGAGAGGTAGTATGTTTTGTTATCTTCACTTCGCAGGGTAAGCTCTTTTGTGATTTCATTTTCAGCGTATTGATAGCCTCCTACCTTGGTAACCTCCAACTGCTGCCCCTGCAATTCATCTGGCAGAGAACGGCGTTGTTTAAACGCAATAATATCACCCACTTGCAACTGACAGGGCTCAGTTAATGTACGGGGTCCACTTTTATCGCCACCAAATATTTTTTTAAACATTCAACTTACCTGCAAAGACTAAGGCACCTTGTGGTGCCTTAGAGGTTCAACTAACCTGCTTTCTGTTTGGCTTTGAGCTTCTCAAGAATAGAGTTTTTCTTGGAACCAGAAGAACCACCAACACCTTTCTGTTTTAGACGTGCATCCAGATCATCATCCTGCGTTTGTGTTTCCATCCACTCACCGGCTTCCATATTGTCTCGCCAGTTTTGCTGTTTTGCTTTGACACGTTCCAGTGCTTTGGATACACGATGCTGACTGGAACTGGTTGCGGCAACGTTATCAGAGATACTTGTTGTGGCTTTTTGTACTTCCTTTATAGTCTTTACCTTTTCCAGTTCACGCTTATTTTTCTGAATTATTTTTTCACGTGAACGAATCAGTTTATTGATACCATTTACTTCGCTTTCAAGCGCACTGTGCTCAGCTGCTTTGTCATCACGCTCAGTAGAAATCTCTTCCAAACGTCCAGCAACCTCTTCAGCCAGTGCCTCTTCACCCATATTCAGCGCATCAATGGCCTTGGCTTCGTAGTCATCATAGTCAGTGCTGAGACTATTGATTTCACGTTTCAATTTAATTTCAGAGCTTTTTAAGCGGGTCAGGCTCTGTTTGGCCTTGGCAATAGCCGTCTCTGCATCACGCACTTCCTGCTCAAGTATACGTATTGCATTGGCATCAACAATTGCCTCACCAGCTTCACTGGCACCGCCACGTATAGCGGTAAAAATATCTTTTAAAATACTCATATCAAACCTCTGATTATGCGAGTAAGGATTGGATGGCTTCTAAAACGTCAATGGTATTTTCCGCCTGAACTTCCAATTCATGAACAATGATTTCAAAACCTGTACCCAGCGCTATAGCACCAAACAGGATATAAGTATCATCCTGTAGGCCAAAAGCACTTAGGGGTACAGCGGGTGCAAGTTGTAGTAGCATCTTGTTGAGATTCTCAACTTCATTTGATGCCACTTCACTCACATTAAACAGAGGGGTAACGGCCAGCAGTTGCGTATCCGTCAGTGCCAGATGAAGTGGAAATTCATCATTATTTGAACAGACAACCTCTAGCACACCATTGTCCATTAGTAAGGCATCAAATGAGGTGCCTTCATCCGTTACATGGTCGTTTAATCGAAACGCTAGCTCTTCAAGCGTAATGGTCATACAAAGCTCCTGTTTAGTACTGGACGCCATAATATGGCATCTGTCTTGGAAGTTATGTCATATTATGACGTTCGTCAATCTATTTTTTTTGTTTGAGCAAAAAAAACACCGTTTTGTCTTGACCATGCTTCATGGTGATACTGATAAACCTGATGACTACCCAATTGGTTTATCTCTATAAAATCAGTACCTTTAAAGAAAGATGGTGAAAAAATAAATGCCGCTTCCAGTGCCGCCTTTGAAAGCCATGGATCTTCCACAGGTAATTTTGCCGCTTGGGCAATACGCCGGGATGGCGATAGGCCACGAACCGTACCAATGGTCCAGCCCCACTCTCCAAAGGTGGGCACATTAGTATGGTACTGTTCGGTAATATACCCAGCAGCCCGCATGGTTTTTCCGATAGAGACAAATGCTTTTTTTGCGTGATAGGGGGATGTTGACTGCACGGCAATGGCCCCATCACCAGAAAGCAGCTCTTTCAACCTGGCGTAAAAAAAGTCAGAGTAGAGTTTATTCAGATCAGGATGGCTGGGATCAGGAAGATCAACAATGATGGTATCAAAATGCTGCCCTTCAGAGACCAGCTTCTCTACTTCAATAAAGGCATCACCAACAATGATAGATACCCTTGGATCATTAAAGGCATTCTGATTAAAGCCTAGCAGAGTCTGTTTAATATCTGCGGGAAGATCAGGGTCTTCTCCCTTGAAGAGCGCGATCATGGCGGCATCCAGATCAATCAGCGTTACTTGCTTGGGATTCCATCGCAGGATATCTCGCACAGCCATGCCATCACCTCCGCCAACCACTAATATTTTATCGTGACGGGCAGATGAGAGTAGTGCCGGATAGGTCAAATAGCTGTGATAGATATTTTCATCACTACTTGAAAACTGTAGTCGGCCATTGATATAGAGGCTCAGCAAACTGGGTAACCCCTGCCCAACATGACGACGAGTCAGCGTTATATGTTGATAGGGAGTCACCTTGCTGTAGATCGGCGCGTCCTTAAACAGCGTGTAGTTCAACTGCATAACCCAGCCACTACCATTCAGCGCCAGCACGATTAATACGATACCTAGGCTCGTATGGGCCAGCCACAACCGAATAGGACGGGTAATTTGTGATTGATAACGCCAAAGAAAAATAAGACCAATCAGCAGATTAACCGCTGCTGTCCCCACAGCTGCGGTCATGATAGGGATATTAAGACAGACCCCAACCCAAATTGCCGCACCCATGCCCGCACCAATGTAATCAGCCCCATAGATCGTACCGGTATTATGGGCTAGGTGCTTACCATGAATATGCTCACGTATTCTGGCAATTAGCGGGATCTCCATCCCAATCATTGACCCTAATACGAAACCTGCAACAAAGGGGGTATAAAAAGCGATATTTTGCAGCAGAGCAATAAAACCACCGTCTGTAGTGATAGAGGGGTGTAATCCATAGATTTCTTGCAACCAGACGGGCAGGGTGTAGGTGAGGGCAAGCATCCCTGCCATTACCAGAATAGAACAGCCACCCAATAGGCCGATACTCACCTCAAGCCAGGCAAAACCGGTAAATGGACATTTAATCCAGCGAGCCAGAAAAGCGCCTATGCCCATCGCGACGATCATAACGCCAATCATGGCGTAGATAGTGCTCTCTACAGCACCAAGAATGCGCCCTGCATAGTGCGCAAGTAGGTATTCATAAATCAGTCCACAGCCAGCCAAGACCAGCATGCTACCGATCAATAGGGCATCATGGCCGAATAACCGCCTGGATGACGGTACAGTAGCTTCCATAGTCAATCTGGGGGTACTACCCAAGTAGGGAGCTCACAATCAATCCAATAGAAATAAAGAGCGTGGCCTCAATGCATGCAACACCAATATTCTGTTGATCATCCACCTCTTCAACCACATTGATATTAAATAACACCGCATGGCGGGCAAGCGTAGCAAGCCCACTGATAAGAGCGGTGACCGCCAAAGCGACAAACAGCCAATTGAAAACTAATTCCACCAAAGCAAGAGACTGATAAGTAACCAAACCAGAGGCCGCCTTAATGCCAAATGCGGCACTCAAAAGATGCCCCATATAACGAATAGCCAATGCACTATTACCACTCGCCAGTGCCTGTTGAAGCACTTCACCATGGTGGCGTTTTTCATAGATTCGCCCACGCAACCGGGTGATAGCCAACAATACGATCTGCGCCACAAAGAAGATCAAAACTACTGAAAATATACCCTGCCATGATTCAGACTCAACCCAATTGATTGCGGTATTAATGATCAATCCCAACGCAATAAAGTTGGCAGCCTGCACAATACCAGCAGCCATATTATTTTCATGCACCTGCTGCTTGAGTGAGAAGTGATGGAAAATAATTTGATCATTAATGATCGTTCCCACCTTCAATAGAACAATACCAGCAACGGCATAAGCAGCGACATTCCCGGCCTCAGCCAGCAGTCCAGCAGAAGCCTCACCACTTACTGCACCCGCCAAAACCAAAGCCAGTGCCAAGGTTCCACCAGCCACTGAAATGCCAAAAGCATAGTTGTCCCGTGTTGCCAGTTCTGTAGTTGTATCCACACCTGCCAATAGGCCTTGAAGATAACGCAACGCACAGATAGCACCAACAGCAATAAGCAGATCTACGAAGAGAATGCCGGCCGCCCATAGTGAAAAATCATTATTCATTTTGTTTCTCCGGTACTAATTATTTTCCGCCACTAAAACTGCGGCTAGTGCGTGAAAACGAACTACGCGCACTTGATTGGCTGAATCTGCTTTTATTACCTGCAAACTTACTCGGCGTTTTAAAACCACTCCCCTTACTATTGCTCGAAAACTTTCTTGCAGATTTAACATGGCTTTGCCTGGCAGAAGTCGATCCCCCCGCCCTTGTTTTGGCGTAAGGGCTTTTAAATGACTGGCCACTTTTTTGAAACTTCTGTTTTGTTTTGGTCGCCTGAGCTTCTTGGCCTTTACGCGCTGATGGCGAGGTATAGTAGTTGCGGCCATAGTCACTGTAATAGCTGTAACCACGATTACCTGCCCAGCCACCATAGTAGATGGGTGGACGAAACATGTTACTGAATAGAGAATACATGCCGTACCACTCCCAAAAGGAGCGCCCATGGCCATCTTCCTTCCAAGCACCATAATTGGAATTACCCACCAACTGGCTACCCGCTCCGTAATCACCACTTTTATTAGCCTGCAACGTGGCCTCTTTACTCATCGCCTCAACACGAGATAATTTACCATTCGACATATCTGCCAACACATTGATGGGGTCAGTCAGCATCATGCCAAACAGAGTTGGATCAGCCGCTACCTGAATCGCATTAAACTCCTGTTGCAGCTGAACCACCTCTTTTTTACCCCCCTTAATCGCTTGGGGGACTGCCTTGGTTGCGTTATCCAGCCGCTCTTTTAATCCTTTCACAATAGGGCCGTTCACTGTTGCATCTGTTGCTAACGTATCAACAATATCCCTTAAATCTGGAGATTGAAGTTTCACAACATCAGCATAAGAGCTCAGCAACTTGGTATTTCGAATCGATTTCTGATTAATCTTAACGATAAGTCGATTTAATTCAGTCGCAGCATCAGATGACCCCGCCGTCAGCGACTGTTGCCACAGCTCTTCATCTGAAGTACATCCACTTAGCCCAAACTGGGTAAGCAAAAGGATGCAAATCATTGAGATAATTCTCATAGCACTCCCGTAGATCATCAAGAATTTTATACCGCCCTCACCCAGCACTGAATGAATTAGACTGAGCGCGAGAACTTGAGAGATTTGCAAAAACATTCCCTGTATCAATAGGTAGGCCGCGGTCAATACTTTGTACTGAGGTTACAGTATCTATGTAAGCAGTGGTAATAACATCAGCCGCTAGCATGGGTTTGCACTCACCACACATAAAAATATCAAAGGCTGCATAATCATGCTCGGGCCAAGTATGCACAGTAATATGAGATTCAGCCAAAAGGACAACGCCGGTTATACCCTTACCCGCACCAAATGGATGAAAATGAGCTTGCAACACCGAGGCACCCCCTGCTTCAGCAGCAGACACCAGCAATGCCTCCAGCTCCACTTCACTGAGATGGCCATGCCTACCTTGGCACTCAATAATAATATGACAACCAATATTCAACTGTTACCTCACACTACTGTAAACGCCATAATATGTCATAGGGTATAGCTAACCAGCTATTTGTCAATCAACTTGATTACTCTATTTTCATGACAACTCCTTCAAATGCACCGCAGCATAGCTGGCAATACCTTCACCATGCCCAGCAGGTACGACATAAAGGGAATAGTTACTTCATTACTACCGCAATTCTCTGCTATTTCATCAGGTTATCTGTGGTATGAAACGATTAACTGCTGAATCCAGGTTTAACATCACCGCCGAGTAGATTAATATCGACAGTCACTACTCTCTATCCGTGTAACTCTCAGGGATCTCATGGTAGACAGGGGGTTAACGGGAGAGCAGTGATCTGCTTCTCTTACAAAATAATAATTTTCAACACTGGAGCGTAGGGGGCCTGAACATATGGTAGAACTTCCACGTCACTATCAGCTAGCCGAGTCTGACACGGTAGGCGATATTTTTTCTGCGCTTTCATCCCATTTTAGCCTCGCAAGCGAACCGGAAAAGAGCGTTCGACGAATCTATCTGGATACATTCGATTGGCGGCTCTACCAGGCAGGTGCGGTTCTTTATGAAGAGAAGAACAGTCGTGGGCGCTGGCTGATCTGGCGCTATCTCGATTCAGCCGCTCCCAAAGAGATGCAGCGCCTTGACGGGACGTTGCCACGTTTCTCCTGGGATTTCGCTCCTGGCCTGCTCAGGGAGTTGGCCGGGCCGGAGATGGCCATGCGGGCGCTGCTGCCTCAGGTGGAGATGAGAAGCCGTGTGCGAGTGCTTAAGCAGCTTGACGGTGAAGAGAAGACGGTATTACGTCTGGCGCTGGAGGAGAATAGTGGTCGACCACCTGGCCGGGGTGAGTATCTTCCCATGCCATCATCAGTAGTAATGTCACCGGTTCGGGGCTACCCCAAACCCCTGGCAAAAATGGAGCACTTTCTCTCAGCAGAGCTGGGTATGTTGCCACTGGCTGGGGTGCAGATGGTAGATGCACTGGCAGTTACCGGTAGATGCCCTCTGGATTACAGCTCTAAGCTCAATTTCAAATTTAAGCCTCAGACCCGCTCTGATGCCGTTGCGCGGCAGATCCACCTCCATCTACTAGCTACCATGGAGGCCAACTTGCCAGGTACCCGTACCAATCTTGATTCAGAATTTCTTCACGACCTACGTGTGGCGGTAAGACGCACTCGCTCAGCATTGACCCAGGTTAAAGAGGTGTTTCCATCGGAAGTGGTGGAGAGCTATAAGACGCGCTTTGCATGGGTGGGCTCACTTACCGGGCCAACGCGGGATATGGATGTCTACCTCCTTGGCTTTGATGGGTACAGAGCGAGCTTGCCTGAACAGTTCCGTGAGGATCTGGACCCTCTCCACAATTTCCTGCTGCATCATCAGAAGAGTGAGCAGCGTGCCATGGTTCGTAAACTCAACTCGCCCCATTTTTACACACTGATAAAAGAGTGGCGCAGTTATCTGGAGTCGCCCCTGCCGGATGATCCAGTTGAACCCAGCGCCTCTCGCCCCGTTGCTGAAGTAGCCGGTAAGCGTATCTACCGTATCTATCAGCGGGTGATGAGAGAGGGGCTGGCGATCACCTCCCTGTCACCGGCAGCTGATCTGCATGAGCTGCGTAAAAGCTGCAAGAAGCTCCGTTACCTACTGGAGTTTTTCCAGAGTCTCTATCCGAAAAAACAGGTACGTCCCCTGATTAAAGCGTTGAAGGTGTTGCTCGACAATCTGGGCGATTTCCAGGATCTTGAAGTACAGGCTAACAAGCTCAGAGATTATGCACACCAGATGGTAAAAGAGGAGGATGTCCCGGCAGATACGCTCCTCGTGATGGGTATGCTGGTCGATAGTCTACTGAAACAGCAGAAACAGGCCCATGATGAGTTTGCCGGTCGTTTCTCCTCCTTTGCTAAAAAAGATATCCGGCAAACCTTTCATACCCTGTTTGCACTGAAGAAGAAAAAGGGGGCAGCTAAAAAGCCCAAGACAGAAAAGTCAAAAGTGAAAAAGTCTTCAGCGAAAGAGGGGGCTCAGTCATGAGAATTGTCGGCGTCTACAACATCAAGGGTGGCGTTGGTAAAACCGCTACCGCCGTCAACCTCGCCTACCTCTCTGCACTGGATGGCTATCGCACCCTGGTATGGGATCTCGATCCTCAAGGGGCGGCAAGCTACTATTTTCGTGTCAAACCCCGGATCAAAGGTGGTGGACGCAAGATGATCAAGGGGAAGCGGGAGCTGGAAGATAGCATCAAGGGCAGTGATTTTGACGGGCTCGACCTGCTCCCAGCCGACTTCTCCTACCGTAACATGGATCTGATTCTCGGTGAGGAGAAGCGCCCCGCAAAACAGCTGTTAAAACTGCTGCGGCCACTCTCTCACGAGTATGACCACATCTTTCTCGACTGTCCGCCCAGCATTTCGTTGGTCTCCGAGAATATCTTCCGCGCCGCCGATGCGCTACTGGTACCGACCATCCCCACCACCCTCTCACTACGCACCTATGAACAACTGGTGGAGTTCCTTGACGGCCACAAGGTGAAGGGGGTGAAACGGATGCCCTTTTTCTCCATGGTAGATCGGCGCAAACGTATGCATCTGGAGATGATAGAGCAGTTGCCAAAAACCTACCCTGAGCTGCTTAAATCACACATCCCCTACGCCAGCGATGTCGAGCGCATGGGGGTCTACCGCGCCCCACTAGGCAGCTATGCCATGGGCAGCGCGGCTGGGCGCGCCTACCGACAGCTGTGGGAAGAGGTGAGGGCTGGGATTGAGAGGCCCTGACAAATCATTAAAGAATACAACGCCTATTGTTAATTCCTCTATATGTGCTATATACATTACTCACATAGTGGAATCTTATTATTTTTATGAAGATAAATAATCTATCGGTAGGTGATCTGAAACCCGGAATGGTTGTTGCCAGCGGCGTATCAAATCTCTCCGGACAAACACTTCTTCAGGCGAATACCCCAGTAACTCCAGAGATTATCAGAATGCTCCGCTCATGGGGTGTTGAGCACGTCTCTGTAATCCCTCTCGAAGGAAGCGAGCCCGAGGTAGCTCAAAGCTCAACAGATACACCGCACAATCAAGCTTTGAGAACTGCCCTTGAGCAACGCTTCCGACTGACCCAAAGGGATCACCCAGTAATTCAGGCTGTTTTCTCCAGCTGTCTTGAACGTGCCCTGATACGCATTCCCAATGAATAGTATGAACCCAAGTGATGTGCTTGCACTGGCGTCGGATCTGCCCAGTCTGCCGGAAGTCTATTTTCAGGTGGATAAGGTTTTACAGGATCCCACGTTTACTCTGGAGCAGTTGGCAGATGTGATTGAGAGAGACCCCGGTATCTCTGCACGTCTACTGCGACTGGCAAACAGTGCTCTTTACGGGTTTCCTGCACGTATAGAGACCATACAGCGAGCAGTGACGATGATCGGTACCAGTGAAATAAAATATATGGTGCTGGCCACTGCAGTGATGAGCACCTTTCGTAACATGCCTGTGGGGATGGTCTCAATGCGCTCGTTTTGGGAGCATAGTATCGCCTGCGGGGTCGCTGCAAAGCATATCGCTTCCTATCGTCGTGAAGCCAATGTAGATCGTTTCTATACGGTGGGGCTGCTACATGATGTTGGGCGTCTACTGATGCATATGGCAGTGCCTGAACAGATGAGTGATCTTCTATTTAGACATCGGCAAGGTGAAGGGCATTTAACTGACCTGGAGCTGGCATCTCTGGGAGTCACCCATGCTGATGTAGGCGCTGCACTGCTGGAGAGATGGAATCTACCTACAACGCTCTCCGATGCGGTTAGGAATCATCACGTCCTTGGGGCTGAACCTGAGTGCTCTATAGAGGTAGCGGTTGTTCATGTTGCCGATCTTCTGGTCAATGCCATGAGTATGGGTAGCAGTGGTACCCGCCTGGTCCCCGAGTTAAACGATCATGCATGGGAGAGAGTTGGGCTTGAGGTTAGTGATATAAGCTCCTTGAGTGAGAGTACCGCAGAAACTTTTGGTGATGTTGCCGCTATTTTCTTGGCCTAGGAGCCTGTCCGAGAGTAGGACACCTACTGCGGAAATGCAATTTTGAGTCAGGTTTTTCGATTAAGTGAGGCGATTATTGGACATATTTTTAACTATTCATCTATACCTGTTTTGGGACTGTTTTCACCAGAGGGCGAAGTCGATTGCACCAAGATTTGGTGGAAAATGCACCTTTTTACGATGCAATGCTTCCGCTCCCAGCTCACGCGCCTTACCCACATCCATGTGGGCAATCGACTCCGAACCCAAACCTATAATCGGGGTATGAGGCCAAAATGGCTTTACCGCAGTAGGTTCATCTTTTCTCGGACATACTTCTACACATCATGATTGATAGAGATAGAAAAACAGAATCCCCCTCTTCTGCAGAGCGGCGTTTGGCTGCACTGGAAGAGCAGAATCGCTGCTATGCCCTGATCTCTGATCTGGTGTTGGAGGCAGGTCGTGGGCTGGGGATGCAGGCAGATTTTGAAGGGCTCTGCCATGAGATGAGGCGTTATATTGAGCTTGTTCTCCCTTGTCACCTCTTTGCTGTTATGCAGGTACAGAAGAGTGCTGTATTTGAGATGCTGCACTGTGAACCACAGGATCAATTTCATGCCTTGAATGCCGATATTGATCAGCTCATTGAGACCGGGCTATTTGCCAAGGCGGTGCGTCAATCTGGCTCCTTCCGCTGTGAGGCTGATGGCCATGAATATATCCTCACTGCCCTGCATACTCAGGGTCGTGTGCAGGGAATGTTGGTACTTCAGGCACAAGATAGGGTGGGGAAAAAAGTGAGCAAGGCTCTCCACCATCTGGTGGATATTTTTGCCATTCATTGTCAAAACCACCAGCTTCAGCAAGAGTTATTGTGTCAGCGGGCATTGACTACCGATAGTAGTGTTATATCCGAAATTGAGGGGGCCTATCGGGTGGCGGTTGACCCATTGACCGGGCTATTGACGCGGGAAGGGTTGGTTCACGAGCTTAGACAGTGCGCTTACCGTGGTACAGGCTCAGGTCATTGCACGGCAATGCTATACCTGGATCTTGATGGATTTCACCGATTCAATGAGAAGCACGGTTATAGAAAAGGCAATGTTATTCTGAAAGGTGCCGCCGGAAGAGTGCTAAGCAGCATACATACACAAATCACCTATGATCTGTTAGGTATTGATGAGGCCTGTATCTCGGTAGCTCGGGTAGTGAGTGATCAGTTTGCAATACTTATTCATCGCTTAGTGAATAGCCATAATTTAGAACTCGTATTACGAAAGCTTAGAAAAAACCTTAGTCAGGGGTTTATGCTTGAAGATGAAGTGGTCTATCTAACTGCCTGTATTGGAGTCAGTATATATCCTGATGATAGCGACTCTGTGGAGGTCCTGTTAGCAAACGCCGAAGGTGCAGTGAAGGAGGCAAAACGGCAAGGAAGGAATAAGCAGGTCTATTGCCCAGCAGAGACAGATGAGAGTCGTTCTGCCATATTCGATATTGAGCATGCGTTACATGCTGCGCTTCACCTCAACCACTTTGAAATCTATTACCAGCCTAAGCTGGATATTGTCTTGAATGAAATTTCTGGTGCTGAAGCTCTGCTCCGCCTGCCTGATGGTAACGGAGGTTTTATCAGCCCAGCCGATTTTATCCCAATCGCTGAAAGAGTGGACCTGATCGACGCTATTGGTGAATGGGTGATACGAACGGTCAGTCGGCAAGTGGCTGTATGGCAGCGTGACCATCTGCTGGATATCCCTATCTCGGTGAATCTGTCGGCACAGCAGTTAAATTGTGAAGGTCTGTCCGATCTTTACTCCAGAATAGTTGAGGAGGAGGGGATAACAACAAGCGCTATCGATCTGGAGATTACTGAAACTGCTTTTGTCTGGGATGCCGGACAGGCGATAGATAATATCAGGTCACTCTACGACATGGGTTTTGGAATATCCCTTGATGATTTTGGTGTTGGCTACTCCTCTCTTGGACGCCTCAAGCGCTTTGCCCTAAATGAGATAAAGATTGACCGCTCCTTTATTCAGCATATCGACAAAAGCAATACCGATGTTTCAATAGTTGAGGCTATTATTATGTTGGCTGAGCGGCTGAACCTAAAAGTAGTTGCAGAGGGAGTGGAGACCCATGAACAGTTGGCCCTTCTTCAAATGATGGGATGTGGCGCTGTTCAGGGATATTACATCGCCCGGCCAATGCCAGCAGATCGTTTCATAGAGATGCTGGCTGAGTGTAGTAAGGAGCAATAACATAGGTAACTATTATTGTAACTATTCGGTGGCCCCTGTTAAGGTATTGAAGCGGCCATAGAGCCAGCTGTAGCTAAGATGCCTGATCTGGAAAGTGATAAAGGCATGATAGCCTTTGGTGTCGATTAGATAATCAGCAGCCTGGGCGTTTAGGCCACCGAGTGCCAGTAGAATGAAGGTGAGTGAAAGCAGCAGTTTTTTTCATGCTCTTCTCCTTTGGTGAATCACTGTGTTGTATATGGAAATAGTTATCTGCAATAAGAATCGATCCTACCCGTAGGAGTCCCACCTTCGGGGCGATAGAATTTAGCCCCGCCTGTGCAACCTTCATCGTGGCGGGGCACCGCTCCTACACACCTACAGGGAGGGTTCAACTGCGGGTTCTAGGTTCAATAAATCCAAATTTACCGGCACGGTAGTCCTGGAATGCCTGGCGGATCTCTTTGTCACTATTCATTACGAAGGGGCCGCCTCTAGCTACCGGTTCGTTGACCGGACGGCCCGCAACCAATAGAAAGCGGCTCTTTTCAACGGCATTCAATTGAAGGTACTTGCCATCACCAAGAACTGCAAGTTGCCCGGATGAGACCAAGCTGTTTCCGATATTGACTTGACCTGAGATCAGATAGAGAAAGGCGTTGTGACCAGCAGTTACCGATTCAATGTACTCGATGCCAGCAGGAACCGAGACATCGTAGTAACTTGGGTCGGTCTCCACTTTGGTTACTGGCCCGGAGGTGCCTTGACGGGTGGTGCCAGCGATCACCTTCAGGGTGACGCCATTATCGCGCTGCTCTGTGGGTACCTCTTCAGGTTCGATCTCCTGATAACGGGGCGGGTCCATCTTTTTTGCCGCCGGTAGATTGATCCAGAGCTGAAAGCCGGAGAGTTCACCCTCTTCCTGAAGCGGCATTTCGGAGTGCTCGATACCGCTACCTGCCGTCATCCACTGCACACCACCGCTACGCAGTAGCCCTTGGTGGCCGGCGCTGTCTCTGTGCTGCATCTTGCCTGCCAGCAGGTAAGTGACCGTCTCAAAGCCGCGATGGGGGTGAGGGGGGAAGCCGCCGATATAGTCATCCGGGTTTTCTGAGCTGAATGCATCCAGGAGTAGAAATGGATCGAGCATATCCAGTTCCGGTGAGGCGATAATGCGGCGCATGTTGACGCCCGCACCATCGGAAGTCTCCTGTCCATGGACAATCTGCTGGACAGCACGTAGGCGGTAGTCTGGGGAAGAGCGTGTTTCTGCAGCCATAACTAGACTCCTATTTATTGGAATACTTACTCTTTCAGTGAGGTGTTGAGTAAGCGTATATAGTTGCGAAAAAAGAGTACGATGTCTATTCTTGATCAGGCTCCTGGATAAAGAGATTCAATAGCTCAAATACCTTCAGGTATCACATAAAGGAGCACAGCAAAGAAATGAAATATGCTGCCAGCCAGAACAAACAGATGCCAGATGGCATGGTGATAGGCCAGTGACTTCCACACATAGAAGATCACGCCCAGAGAGTAGCAGAGGCCACCGCTTAGCAGTAAAATCAGTCCCCCGCTGCCCACAGTGGATAACATAGGCTCAACGGCAATTACTACCAGCCAGCCCAATCCAAGATAGAGGCTAAGGGAGAGGCGGTGGTAGCGCTTTTTCATCGCCAGCTCCAGCACAACACCTGCAATCGCTATCCCCCAGACGAGGCCAAACAGTGTCCACCCCCAGGCACCCCGCAGGTTGACCAGAGTAAAAGGGGTGTAGGTGCCGGCAATAAGAACAAAAATGGCGGCATGATCGACCTGGCGAAGAATCCGTTTTGCATTGGGTAAGGGAATGCCGTGATAGAGGGCGGATGTGGTGTACAGCAGTATCAGTGTCGCTCCATAAATACTGCAGCTGGTGATGTGCCAGGCGTCACCATAGAGTGCCGAGAATGCGACGAGTATTGCCAGCCCGGCAATACTCAATAGAGCCCCCACACCATGAGTGATGGTATGGGCAATCTCTTCGCCAAAGCTGTATTGTGCTGCGCTTGCTGAAGTCTGCATGGGTTTATTCCGGCTTGTGTTGAGTGATCAGATTCAGAGATTCTCTAAGTTTCGGTCAGATTCAATAAAATATCTACGTTATGAGACAAATTCTGAAGGTAACTATTCAGAGGCCCCTTGATTGATAATCACATCAGAGACCAAGATGTTGCGAGAGCGGGTGTTGTATCTCCATGATGTGAACGTTGGAACACTATTCCCGGACTTTGTTTACAGAGTGAAAAATGGGCTCTGATTAATTATGAAGCAGAACGCGAAGGCGCCTTGTCATGGGAAAAGAGGCGGTAGACAGAGGGTACCAACAGCAGGCTCACCAGGGCCGAGAAGAGCAGGCCCGATACGATGGTCACCGCCAGGGGCTGTAGCAGCTCAGAACCTTCACCCAGGGCCATGGCCAGGGGCAGCATGCCGACGACGGTGGTGAGTGTGGTCATCAGGATGGGGCGTAGGCGTAGGCGGGCGGCCTCGACAATAGCCTCTCTAACCGGCAGCCCTTCATCCCGCTTGATCTCTATATACTCCACCAGCACGATGGCGTTGTTGACGACGATCCCGGCGAGCATAATCAGCCCCAGCCAGACCGGCATGGAGAGGGGGAGTTGGGTAACTTCGAGGCCAATGGTGACGCCAATAATAGCAAAAGGCACGCTGAGGATGATTACCAATGGATTACGCAGGGATTCGTACTGCACCGCCATCACTACAAAGACCAGAAACAGCGCCAGGCCGAGTAGCTGTCTGCTCAGATCTTTCCCCTCTTTCAGGGTCTCCAGATTGCCTGCATCATAACGGCTATAGCCTCTGGGAAGGACCATCCCCTCCAATGCTTTGTCGGCGGCGGCAATAACTTCGGAGAGGGTTTTGTCTCCGGTAAGTGAGGCACTGACTTCGACAAAGCGCTGTTGGCGATCACGTTGAATGGCATCTGGTGTGGGAATAACCTCCACCCTGGCCAGATCGGAGAGGCGCACCGGTACCCGTGGCGTGCCTTTGCTAAAGAGCAGTATCTGTTCAATGTCCTCGGGGCTCTGCAGTTCACCGCGCTTCAGGCGCAGTAAAACATTGATCGCACGATCACCGCTGATAAAATCGGTAACACGGCTTCCCTGGAGGGCAAATCTTACCGCCTTTCCAACATCCTCGACACTTAAGCCGTAACCGGCTGCGCGGTTACGGTCGACCTTGATCGATAGCTCAAGATTCTTGCTTTCGGCGCTGTGGGAGAGTCCACGCAGGCCTTTTACATCAGCCAACCGCTCTTTCACCTCATCGGCAAGCTGCTCAAGCAGATCCAGGCTCGCCCCCTTGATACGGATGGCAAAGTCGTCATCGCTACGGTTGAAGCGAATACCACGGATGCCGACACTGTAGATACGGATTCTGGCTCCTGCCAATTGGGCCTTGTTTACCGCCTTCTCTACCCGTGAGATCCACTGCTGGCTACTGATCCCATTGCGCTGATCACGGGACTTGAGCAGCACCTTTATGCTGGAGCGGTTAGCCGACTCACTCTGAGAGCGCCCGAAGACATTGCCGCCGACGATGGTGAAGATGCTCGCCACCTCTGGTTGACTGGCTATGATCTTCTCCACCTTCTCTGTCAGGGTATTCATCTCGGCGACGTTGATGCCGCGGTCGGCGGTGATCCTGATGTTGATCTGCCCCTCATCCAAGGTAGGCAGAAAGATCTGACTGCCACTGAAAAATGAGGGGGCGGTGAAGAGCAGCCCGCCGATAAAGAGGAGTAGTGTAAGAGCGACCAGGGGTAGTTTGAGCAGATAACCGAGCAGCCATGCATAGCCGTTCTGCAGCGTCTCCGTCAGCCGGTTGATATTACGCCGCAGCAACCCTTCTCGCCTAGCGGGGATGCGGCCGCTGAGCGCCGGTACCAGGGTCAATGCCACCAGCATGGAGGCGAGGATGGCGGCGGAGATGGTGAAAATCAGCTCACGGAAGAGGAGTCCCACCAAGCCGGTGATAAAGAGAAACGGCAGCACTGCCGCCAAGTTGGTGGAGGTGGCGGCGATAATCGCGCTATTGACCTCATTGGCCGCATGGATCGAACTGTCGCTGCCCGACTCCCCTAATCGTTGATGACGGTAGATGTTCTCCAGCATAACAATGGTGCTGTCCACCAGCATACCAATACCCAGGGCAAGGCCGCCGAGGGTCATAATATTGAGGCTCAGGTTACCGATCGACATCAGGATAAAGGTGACCAGGATGGCGATGGGTATGGCGCTGCCGATCACCAGGGTGCGGCGCAGGCTGCCGAGGAAAATATAGACCACAATCATCGCCAGTATGGCTCCACTGACGGCGGCGATAGTGGCATTTTTGAGGGAGCGGCGGACGTAACTCGCCTGATCGGTTACCAGGTGGATCTCGATATCGTCGGGGATAAGCCCCTGCTGTTTGAACTCGGCCAACTGCTGGGTGACTCGGTCAACCACGCTGACGGTGTTGGCCTGGGGCTGCTTCTGAATCGAGAGCTTGATGCCGGGGAGATCGTTGAGGCGAATGCGCAGCCGCTCCTCTTCGGCACCGTCAATAATCTCCGCCACTTCACTGAGGTGGAGGATGCGGGAGGGGCCGCTCTCCGATGAGATGGGGATCGGCAGGTTGATCAGCTCGTTTAAGTCGGCAAAGCGCCCGGCAGTGCGGCTGCTGATCTCACCCTGAGACATCAGCAGGCGACCGCCGGGGGTCTCGATGTTGCCGGTCTCAAGCGCTGTAGCTATGTCCAGCAGATCGAGTCCCAATCCTGCCAACCGCTCCTGATCCACCGCCACCTGAATCTCCCGCAGCAGGCCGCCACCCACCTCTGCTGCGGCCACTCCGGGTAGATTGAGCAGCCACTTTCCCAGATTGTAATCGACCCAGCTACGCAGCTCTACTGGATCACGCAGGGTGGAGCTGACTACATACTCGGCCACGGGAATCTGTGACGGGTCACGCTTGTAGATCACCGCAGGGTCAATGCTGTCGGGGAGAAAACGTTTGGCGCGGTCGAGACGGGTGCTGGCATCACGCAGGGCGAGGTCGATATCCTTGCCATATTCGAAGGAGAGGGAGACGGCGCTACGCCCCTCGGTGGTCTGGGACTCGATATGGATCGCATCCTCGGTAACTGCCAGCTGCTCTTCCAGCTGGCGGGTGATCTCATCCTCCATAATGGTTGCTGGCACACCGGGATCCATGATCCGCACCCGCACATCGGGGTAGATGATATGGGGCAGCAGGTCGATATTGAGCCGTTCCAGGGCGAACACCCCGAGCACCATCACAGCCAGCGTGATCATCACCACACCGATAGGGTGTCGTATGGACCAACCGGCAAGGCCGATGGCGTGTTTGCCGGGCTGCTTCATTGTGTACTGGCTTCTTCCTTCTGTGGGGATTGGGAGCCGGCCACCTTGACCTTTTTACCCGCCCTCAGGCCGAGGAAACCACGCTTGATAATACGCTCACCGGGGCTGACGCCATCGACGATTTCGATCTTATCGGCGATACGTATACCGCTATGTACCGGCGCACGCTCTACCTTGCCCTTACCGCCCAGCCGGTAGACAAACTCCCCCCTTTTATCGCGGCGGACGGCGGCAAATGGCAACAGCATCCGTTCCACCTGGGCGCTGGTTAGCGTCACTCGGGCAAACTGACCGGCAAGAGCACCGTCGGGTACCGGGTCAAGCGCTACCTCCACTTTGCCTTGTCTAGTTACCGCATCCAGCTCTGGATGAATGCGCTGGATACGGCCGTTGAAGTGCTCGCTCCCCAGGGCATCGATGCGTACAGCCACCAGATCACCCACTCCAATGTGGGGCAGCAGCAGTTCCGAGATATGAATCTCGGTGACCATCGATTTCGGATCGGTAAGCGTCAACAGGTGGCTATTTTTTGAGGCGATATCCCCCGGCTCCATATGGCGCTCACTGACCACCCCCGCGAACGGGGCGGTGATACGGGTGTAGCCCAGACGAATGTCGAGCATACGCTGCTCTGCATGGGCAATATCCAGCGCGGTGGTTGCCCTGCTCAGCTCATCTTTGGAGACCGCACGCTTCTTGATCAGCCCCTCAATGCGTTTCAGATCCAGCTTTGCCTGTCGGCTGTTGGCGCTGGCCTTGTCCAGCTGTGCCCGCAGCAGAGCATCATCCAGCTGAACCAGTCGCTCGCCCTGCTCTACCTTGTCGCCTTCAAAAAAGGGCAGGGCGGTGATACGCCCCTCTTCCTGGTTGTGTATGCGCACACTGCGACGGCTGCGTAGTGTGCCGATGCGTTCATGAGCGCTGCTGACAGGCTCTTTTTCCACCGCGACCACCTCCACCAGATGCGGAGGACGTTTGGGCTTTTTGCCTACAGCCTCTTTGTCAGAGGTATCGTTGCAGCCGTTGAGTCCGAGGGTCGGCAGCAGAATCAAGAGTGGCAGGAGGCGTGACAGATTCATCTACTTTAGCTCGATGCCGTTATTGGGCAGATAGGGTCTGTAGTGCTTCACCTTGCGCCCAATATTGGACTGGACAATTACGCCAACAATCTCATATCCACCTTTTGTCAGCTCGATTGCCGGGTAGTTGCTGTTGAGTGCCACCAGTTGCTCACTGCCATCGTCATCACGGATAAACTGGCGAAACCAGCGATCATCCTCAGCCTCGGCTACCACATAGGCACCGCTGGCACAGGCCCCCGAGGGCTCGATAACAATCACGCACTTCTCCGGGAACTCCGGTGCCATGCTGTCATCCAGCACCTGCAGGGGGTAGAGTTCGTTGTAACTACAATCTTGGGCCATCTGTCTCTCCGTAACCAATTGAGTGGGATTATACCTCAGTATGTAACTTCTCAATAACCCAGTGCAGATGGATAACTTTTAAATTTCGGGGTCGGAGTCGATTGCGTCAGATATAATGAGCATCTGCCAATAATCTCAGCGTAATAGACTACGCCCCCTGCCGTTATGGGGAGTTCATTGCGGCGAGGGCACCGCTCCTACGACCCCTACCGTTAACAGAAGCAGAATATGGCCCATAACCTTCAAGCCGAGTCCCGGCCCCATCGCGATCGCCGGGATTGGCACAATTTGCGCAGGATGCTCCCCTACCTGTGGGACTACCGTGGTCGTGCCCTGTTTGCTCTGGCCTGTCTGGTACTGGCGAAGATGGCCAATGTGGGCATTCCCCTGGTGCTTAAGGAGATTGTCGATCTGATGGAGCGCAACGGTGGGGTGGAGTTGGTGCTGCCGGTAGCCCTGCTGCTCGCTTATGGTGCCCTGCGCCTTAGTAGTACGCTCTTCAATGAGCTGCGTGATGTGGTCTTTGCCCGGGTGCGCTACCACGCTATGCGACGGCTCTCCACCCAGGTACTGACCCATCTCCATAACCTCTCTCTGCGTTTCCACCTGGAGCGTAAGACCGGTGCCATCAGCCGTGACCTGGAGCGGGGTACCCGCAGTGTCAGCTCGATCCTCAACTATATGGTGTTCAGTATCATCCCCATGATGGTGGAGTTCGCTCTGGTGGCGCTGGTGCTGCTGTCACAGTATGAGCTGGTGTTTACCCTGATCACTTTCGGTACTGTCGGCGTCTTTATCGTCTTCACCTTTGCTGTGACCGAATGGCGTATGGACTATCGCCACACCATGAATCGGTTGGAATCTGCATCCAATGGCCAGTCTGTGGATAGCCTGATCAACTATGAGACGGTCAAATACTTCGGTAACGAACATCTGGAGCTGGAGAAGTTTGATCGTACTCTGGGGGAGTGGGAGGGCGCGGCGGTGATGAGTCAGACCTCTATGTCGCTGCTCAACTTTGGCCAGGGGATGATCATCGGTCTGGGGGTGACCGCCATCATGTTCTATGCCGCCGATGGGGTGGTGGAGGGGAGCATGAGCATCGGTGACCTGGTGTTGGTCAACGCCTTTATGCTCCAGCTCTTTATCCCCCTTAACTTTCTCGGCATGGTCTATCGCCAGATCAAATACTCGCTGGCTGATATGGATCTTATCTTCAAGCTGCTGGAGACTGAGCCGGAGATTATCGACCGCGCTGGAGCCCCGGTACTGAAACTGGAGGGAGGGGAGATCCGTTTTGAGCAGGTGGACTTCTCCTATCACCCTGATCGCGAGATTCTGCGGGGGGTGGACTTTACCGTACGTCCAGGGGAAAAAGTGGCGGTGGTGGGGCACAGTGGTGCCGGTAAATCGACCCTGTCACGGCTGCTTTTCCGTTTCTACGATGTCACCGGAGGAAAGGTGTTGGTGGATGGGCAGGATGTGCGCGAGGTGACCCAGGAGAGTCTGCGTGAGGCGATCAGTATCGTTCCCCAGGATACGGTACTGTTCAACGACACCCTCTACTATAATCTTGCCTATGGTCGCCCCGATGCCAGCCGTGAAGAGATAGAAAAGGTGGCGGAGATGGCCTGTATCCGTGAGTTTATCGAATCTCTGCCCCAGGGTTATGAGACGGTGGTGGGGGAGCGCGGTCTCAAACTCTCCGGTGGTGAAAAGCAGCGTGTCGCCATTGCCCGGGCGATGCTTAAGCGGCCGCGCATCCTGGTATTTGATGAGGCCACCTCCTCACTCGACAGCAAGACCGAGCAGGCAATTCAGGAGACCCTGGGGCAGGTGGCACGGCACTATACTACATTGGTGATTGCTCACCGCCTCTCCACCGTGGTCGATGCCGACCGTATCCTGGTGATGGAGAGGGGGCGAGTCGTTGAGCAGGGTTCACACAGTGAGCTTTTGGCGGCAGGCGGCCTCTATCAAGGGATGTGGCAACTGCAACAGGAGGCGCGGAAGTTGACGCCCCAAGAGAGTGATGGGAAGTGAGAATCTATCTGGTGGGGGGCGCACTGCGTGATCGGCTGCTCAATCTGCCGGTAAAGGATCGTGATTGGCTGGTAGTGGGTGCAACAACCGAGGAGATGTTGAAACTCGGCTATCGTCAGGCAGATGCCGATTTCCCCGTCTTTCTCCACCCTGAGAGTGGTGAGGAGTATGCCCTTGCCCGTAGTGAGAC
>JBEVXV010000325.1:0-2921 GCA_040505915.1 Sedimenticola sp.
TTCGTAAACAAGCAATGCGATCTGCCAGGGACAGCCCTGTATCTGATTCTATGTCAGTCATACCGATATCTGATTCAAGCGGCGGATCACTGCTATTTATCTCTTCATGACACTCTTCTTGATTTTGCGTCTGAGTCTGAGATTCTAAGTTGTTTGTCTCTTCATACATTGTAATGATATCAGTACTTGGTGTTGTGCACACTCCCTCACTTGACTGATTGATCGCTGTGGGTAACTCATGTATCGGTATGTCTGTTGTAGCTGGGTGAACATCACCATTGTCCAGGAAATCTAATTTTGACCTGAGAATAGCTTCGAACAACAGCTTATAGTAGCGGATGCCCTGCTTGACATTCGATCCATTTAACCCAGCTTTAATTGTTCCTTCAGCTCCCACTCCTGCTTCTGAGAGCAGTTCAACGAGTCCTGATCCATTGAACCTACTGTAGATAGATTTCATCAGACACATGATTATATGGAAGCCGCCCATACGCACAATCACATTGTCAAATCGTGCCGATCCATCTTCTTTGTACTTAAATATCACTTGTAGTACCTTGTTGTAGATTGCCTGATCCACCTCCAAGAAAATGAATTCGAGGTCTAGCTCGGTCATACAATGTACAGTCCTATTCAATATGGCTTGAATTACGCTCATGTCTGTAGGTGGAGCAGTTATTGCAGGAAGATAACCAGCATTGACACCGGGTGGGTACTCTTTTGTGGTGAGCTGTCGGAATGCACTCCATGCAGGAACTGTTTGACCAGTACAAGGATCACATGTTGCTCTACTGTCATCTGTTGTTTGATCAAGGCAGATCATCTGTTGCTATACATTCATCTGTGGTTTGATCAGTAGACGGATCTTCTGTAGGTCTACATTCTTCTGTTGTTTGAGCCGTTGACGGGTGATTATCTTTGGGTCTACGAATTTTCGCCCAAGCCAGTGTTTCGAGCTGTGCCTTCTCACATGATGGGTGACTTTCACTCTGTTCATATTCAAGGGTCTGAAAACATGCTTTCTTTCCGATATATTGTGGAAGTTCAGAACGTTTAGACTTGAAAGAGCGGTGGTCTTCTCTCTTAAAAGAGTAGTCAGGCGTAACTGACACTTTAGCCTTAGAGTTTGACTTGCTGAGATCGGGACAAGGGAGTTTGTGTTGCACAAGGATGGAATTTGTATTATGTGTTTCGCGGGTACCACTGAGCTCCTTGTTCTTCCAGTCAATATTGTCTGCAATATGAGTTGTCGGTAGCCCCTTTGTAATGTTTGACGGAATGTCGGAATGTTGTCTCTCTGACCACTCCGCCCATTTGTCCTCAACAAAAACAGTTTCCGTGTAAGATATGCCATAGCCGAGGCTATGCATTGTGTCAACTACTCCACTGGAACCTGTTTTGCGATGCATTGTAAGCGACAACAACACCTGATCCAATGAAGGTTGGGATTTGGGGAGTAGTGTCTGAATATCTTGACACAGTTGGTGAAGCTTAGTAGCTTTAGAGTGGGATATTTGTACTCGTCCTTCATCGTTCAGTCGCGCTTCCGGGTCAACAATCCATGCCAACTCGTTGTAGAGATCTGTATTAATGTACGGTTCTGTTCCAATGATATCTTGCGGGGTTGGAGGCCAAGGTAGGATCTCCTTTGTGGCTTTGATAGACTCGTGTATAGTCCTTGCTGTGTTCTTCAGAGACACACTTTTTGCTATTCCTCCACCTAGCAAGGAGGACTGAACGCAACTAGCAGTGAACTCAACGCCTTCTGGGAACACAAACTCCGAGGATCTTGTGTTACATTGTGTTCCTCGTTGAAAGATCAAGCGAGTACCAAACTTTGCCTGAAGTTTCTGTTTCAAATCTGTACTACGACACGAAGACAACCCATACTGAGATCGTATATCGTCATACGTCGCCGTCAGCTGTGCCATGGTGTATATCTCACGTCGATTGACGACGTGTATTAACACTAGCTGGCAAATATCTTCGAGTGCACTATCTTCGTTCGATGTAACTGCACTATTTTCTTGGGATATGTCGCGTTTCCAGACGGGACTCATGAATGGTTCGTAGCATTGTTTCTTGTGGTACGCAACATCAGCTGCTAAGAGCGTTTTTGTTGCCAGTGTAAGTAATATTCGTCTTGCACCGTCTATATACTTGACGTTTTTGTTCTTTTTGTTTCTCCCTTTTACCCTTTTGTGATCATTGCAGATAATGCATTTCCTCTTCTCTACGTCCTACCATGATGACGTGTAAGCCAACTGTTTTCCTGTACTTCTTCGGATGTTTTCTTCAGCTGACATGCATTCGACATGATCAACGGGAGTGCATGGTGGTATCTCATGTACCTCTCCTATTGGAGCTTGCATACGTGGCTGGTCCTGAAGGAACGCATCCTTGAAGAAAACACCTTTACATGATTTGTGTGCCCATTTCTCCCCTGGCGCTGCCCAGTCTACCAAGTCGTATACGGTATTGTATGCATGATTCACCTTCTGCCAGCGGATTGCATATTGCATAAAACGTTCACAATCAGCAATTTTCTCGTACGTGTATTTCCCTCGCTTTAAATTTCTCTTTTCACATGGGATGAAACATATCTGGCATGTAATCCTGCCACTGTAAACATGTGATGCCCGAAAGGTTGGCTCCGGTAGACCAACATGAGTCGAGGTGGAAGGGGTAGGCGAAGGGGCATTTCGAGTCCCTTCGTCAGCAGCACATTCCGGTGTGCTATCCATTCTTAATTAGCTGTTGCACTGTAACATACACTCGGACAAATTTTAGTAATTAGGCCTAGGACTATTAATAAATTTGTAGATGTGTATATGAGGGTGTCGTTTGTGGACTTTCTCTTCAGATAGACTATGATCAGTTTGCACTGAAAATGTCGACTGATTGATCAATAATCATTCACT
>JBEVXV010000326.1:0-5859 GCA_040505915.1 Sedimenticola sp.
GCGCTTCGCGCTCGTGATATATCCGCTTTACGACTGACCTCCAAGCAGTGATATATTCAGCAACAAATCACTGCGAGCAAGAATCTATTTCTTAAATATAATGAAATATAATTAATAATGATCATGTTATTTCAGAATGATGGATTCAGACTTCACTTTGGGCCCACAGACCAAGAAATCGCGGAATACAGATGTCAGCATCAACCTGGGAAAATGCTGGCTTTGCGAACAGCGCTTTGAGTACCAACACGAAGTCGGCCATCCTGATCTTGCAAAAATACAAGTTTTGTTTGATTGCATCAGAACAACAAAGGACAATGCAAAGTTATTGTCAAAACTCGACAATCAAGAAGGTGACATTCTTGATGGCACGATATCTGTTAAGTACCATCATAACTGCAGGTCGAAGTATGTACTCAAGCGACAAGACATTGGAACATCAGGTGCTCAATCCAGTGTAAGACCGAAGCGCTCCACGTTCAATTTCAAAGAACTTTGCTTTGTTTGTGCCAAACCTTGTGACGGGAGACACAAAAGAGACAGACGGAGAGGTTGGTCACTGATCGCTGATAAAGACAATATTTACGACAGTGTGTATAGAGTAGCTATAGACAAAGGCGACTCTGATATGCTTCTACGTCTTAGTGGGATTGACTGCAAAGACATGGTGGCAGCTGACGTCCGCTACCATCGCGGCAATAAAATGTGTCTGTCTAAATACCTGGGACTGGGGCAAAAAGCTGGCGACAGAGAACGCACACAGGAGCAACATCAGTCGGTACCAGAGCATGGTGTGCGAAGTACAGAGGACAATGCTTCAGTGGAACTGTCTGCTGATGGAGGAAGCAGCGTCGAGATGTGTAGTTTAAGTGAAGAGGATCCCGAAAATATGACAGACATTCTAGGGCCAACTCCCCGAATCCAATCCAGACATCAGGCCATGTATGAGGTGGCATCCTTTCTCAGAGCAGACATAGCTGAAATGACACTTAAGACTACCACTTATCCCGATCCATCTGACCTTGAAGTTAACCAGTGTCAGAAATTTGTACCAGAGTCTTTGTTACAAATAGCTTTGTGGGTTGTTGATCATTGTGCTTTTGAAAATGTGCTTCCTTTCAGCGATGCATCACCTGAGGCCAAGCTGAAAGCCATGACTCTTTCCGAAACAATAATGTGCATGTCAGGGAAGGCCATCACACCTCAACCCTTAGGTATAGCAGTTTACCTCGACCATGTTTTCGGCTCATCAGAACTGATTGATGTTGTAAGTGGTCTCGGGTATTGTATTTCATATGATGAACTCCGAAGGTACAAGACAAGTGCTGCTGTTCATACACTTGAATCGTCCAGAACCGTGACAATAGAGAACAAACCAACGTACGTACCCACCGCCTTGGCAAAACCAGATCTAGATATGGGTAATGGCTTCATGCATGAAGGTACAGACAACGTGGACATCAACGTTGAAACAAAAGATGGAAAAGGTACATTTCATGCATTGGCAAGGTTCATGTTTCAGGACCAATGTGTATCAAATGTGTCTGAGAAATTAGCGATCCCTCGTAAAAAGGACAAATCTCTTAAAATAACTGATGAGGTTCTCAACCTTGTGGAACGTGAACCTTACCAACTACCACCGACTCGCCCAGTACCTCCGAGATCTCATGACCCTGTCAAAAGAATGAATAATGTCAAGATGTGCAATCAAGCAACCAATGGGACGAAGGACACGACATGGCTTCTGCTAAGGATGGTACCGCGTGGACTTCTACCGGATATCAACAGCTCCATCAACACAGATAAGGTTATCGTTCCCTTGTGGAAAGGATATAATGTCCAGGTGTCATCTTCCAAACCACGACAATTGGAAACAAAGACCATGAGAGTTCATCTGCCCATTATTGATGCACCACCTAGTGACAAGAGTACACTCTACACTTCTATGGCACAGTGTCAGAGGCTGAGCAAGAGTCTGGGACAGGAGACATCGATGCAAACCATGGATCAACAACTGTATGCCCTCGCACAGGAAGTCAAGTGGCAGTTCAGCGATGAGTTTGACTCACATATCCTGCGACTAGGGTCCTTTCATGCCATGATGTCCTACATTTCAACTCTAGGGAAGATCTGGGGCGACGCTGGACTTCGTGACCTGTTAGTTGACTCTGGGGTCTATGCGGCAGGTACGACAGAGCTCTTCCTTCAAGGGAAAGAGTACAACAGAGGAGTGACGGCACTCATCTATGCTTACGAAGCATTGTCACAAGTCCGATTCACTGAATTCCTGAAGTGGCTTCAACAGAAAAACGAAGAACTTCCGGATGAGTTATGGGAGCAGCTCTCAACAACGAAAGATCTTCTTCTGGCTGGTGCAGCACCACAATCTGCCATATCTGAGCTTCAAACCATTGTGGAAGAGCATGTACTCCCTCTGCTCGCCGACTTCCGTGCTGAGGGAGCTAACTCTCCCACTTTCCAGTTGTGGGATGCTTTCATAACAGGAGTTCACAATCTGCTACTAAATCTTCGTGCTGAGCGAGAAGGGGACTGGTCGCTACATCTTCACAGTATCGTCTCTGCACTGCCATATTATGCCATTGCAGACAAAGTCAACTACACGCGGTGGACACCTGTCTATCTGATGGATATGCTGGCTCTGCCCACCGATGTCCTGGAGGCGTTCAAGAGAGGAGAGTTCAGTGTACGTGAGACGTGTGGCACATTCATCGGTACAGCATCGGATATGGGCACTGAGCACAAAATCAAGGAGTTGAAAGGACCTGCTGGATTGAAGCACATAGCCAAGAAACAGTCAGCTATGGTCCGCTACAGCCTCACCCGTCACATCACCGGAAACTGGTCTACACAAATAAAGAATCGTGCCCGTCCAGCTGAAGCTGCAGAAGGAATTCAGACCCATAAGGATCAAGGCAAAGCAGCCATGGCTCGTGATGACGCAAATGTACGCAAAATGGTGGAGCAACTAACCAACCACATGCGTAACCCATTCGACTTTGACGCAGACACTCCAGATGTGCTGGTCAACATATCCACTGGGATGCATGCCACCAGTGCTGTACAGCAGTCACTCCTGACGTGTGTGGATGTAGGGAAGGTCAAAGTTGAGACATTTGTCGAGCGCGCATTGTCAGTAGCTGGAAAAGGAAAGTTCTACGATGCCATCAAACAAAGCAAACTCAAGACATTCAAGGATCTGAACAAGTCTGTGAAAGTGAGGACAAAACAGGGTGTCAAAGAAACGAAGATGAACCCAGAACTTATCTTCAGGAGAGCCATTGCCCTCAGTAGCTTCCGTACCGATCTTGATCTCCTGGCCGTTCTGAGCGTGCCAACTGGTGGAGCCCCACTGTCCTTGTTCCAGAATGATGGAACAATGAGGAAAGCAATCAAGGCCGACTTGGCACATGTGTTGGAGGAAGGCATATCGTCATCATCATCATGGCCCCCATGTAACCCAAATGTATCTGTCTATATTGTGGATGTAATGGTTCTTCTGCACAAGACACCTGCTCAGTACTACTGCAAATCCTTCGGCGATATGGTTGAGGCACTCCTGGCGCATGTTATGCGGCAGTTCAAGCATGTGAACACTATCATCTGCGTGTTTGATCAGTATGGTGATAGCACGGATGTCAAGGCATATGAGAGAAAACGACGTGCTACTACCACACCAAAGAAGTATGATGTACTGGCAAGCGCACCACTTCCGAAATGGACCAAGTTCCTTGAAGTTGATGACAATAAGACGACATTCAGCCTCTTCATGTCACATCACTTCGAGAAGCATGCACCCTCAGACATGAAAGAAGATCAGCGTCTTATACTGACGGGTGGATACACAGAGAGTAGGATGACCAAGATGATCACACGTGCTAACATCACTGATATGCCGGATATGCAGACCACTCAGCTCGAATCGGATTGTCGCATGTTCTATATGGCCTACCATATGGACAAAGAGTTTGCCTCTCATGATAGTCAGGGAAGTATTATCCTGTATAGCACGGACACAGATGTCCTTGTGTTAGCCTGTCACCACACTCCATACCTCAAGCACTCTTTGGTCTACTGGGAAACAGGAACCACAACAAAGTATGAAAACACACATAGATTTGTACCTGTTCATGACATTGTTGAACATCGAGGAGTCAGTCTGATGAGCATCCTACCTCACTTACACGCACTCTCGGGCTGTGACAGCACATCTGCCCTATTCTATGTTGGCAAGAAATCGGTCATGAAAGTGGTTTCAAACCATGACATAGAGCAGTTTATGGCTCTCACCTCACTCGCTGAAGAGAACACCAATTCAGCAGTAGACGCAGCTCGAATGCTTGTCTCGTTGCTATATGACACTGCAGAGAAACATAAGACGCTCCACGGAGACCTCAATCGTCTACGGACAAAGTTGGCTAGTACAAAGGAAACTGCGATGTCACGACTACCACCATGTGAGCCAGTGTTCCTCCAACATGTACTGAGAACGATGTGGCAGGTTCGACTGTGGGTGAATGCTCGCACCCCAGAACTTGTCCATGGGTCACCATTCGCGTGTGGTTGGCAGACGACAGCTGACGAAATTGAACCCGTGATGTATGAGGGAACCACAGCAGCTGAGATGGTTGATGGACTTGCATGTGACTGCAAGGGAAAGAATCGATGCAAGAACGAGTGTCCATGCTTCGTTACAGGGCTGGCATGCATAGAGCTATGTGTATGTGAGAGCGAGGAATCGAAGTGTCACAATCCCAAGACCTTCATCTTTGACAGTGCATAACCAATCATATGCTTCAAGTCAGTTTGTACTGGAATTCCTCTGCTTTGCTCCTAGTTAATTTGGTTCATGATATGCGTAATTTGCGTATATTTGACAGTCGATGTAACCTCCCTATTTGCATCTGAAAACCTGTAGACATATATGATATAAGCTGCAATATATTGCACATTCAGTCCTAATATTAATAATATTGTTATTTTAAGAAAAGAGTGACAGTTACATAGTACAAATATAATTATGGAACTATAGTTTAAATGTGAAAAGTGCTCTCCCCGTCACCTAATTCAGGATATTGTGTAAATTGTCAGTTTAAGTCCAACTAAATATAACGCTTTTAACTGTATAAAGAACAAAATTTACATGTATGTATATGTAACATAACCATGATAACATAGCTGCAATTGTGTGGAGTTGTTGAATAAACGTATACATCTAGTTTAAATTGCTCATAATGATTGTTTCCAAAATGGTAAATTGATATCCTTGGTGTTTAAAATAAGTATGCATATCGCAAAAATTACACTACGTTCATTTAAGTTGTTCATGCAATAATGGGATTTTTCGGCGTATATTTTTTATGTTTGTGGCAAACGTGGGTGGCAATTTTGAATTGAAATGAAAAGTATCTAACCCAATGAGTTCAGAGTATTGTTGAATGAGATTCCTGGTATCAAAAGCATAAAAATGGACAGAAAAATCAAACTTGTTTGGAAGTAAATTCATAAAATATTGGCGTTGTCATGTAGCGCTAACGGTATTGGCGACCATTTTGGCGGCCATTTTGGATTTAGGGCCAAAATTTCAAGTCTGATCAGTCTTTAATTGTGTTAAATGAAATCCCTGGTATCAAAAACCTATATGTAGACACCAAAAACATGCTTCTATCTATAGTAGTTTAGGAGTTATGACGGTTAATGTGAAATTCTTATAGCGTATAATTTGTGGACAAAATCATCCATAGGGGTAACTTTAAACGCGATTTTGAAAAGGTTGCCCAAGGGTGCCCACAACCTAGAACCCCTGAACAAACACCTAAGACCCTATACTAAAACATGGCA
>JBEVXV010000327.1:0-3483 GCA_040505915.1 Sedimenticola sp.
ACTCGGAGAATGTAGACTCTGAACCCGTACCGGCGTTGCATACACTCCCCGACAACTCGGAGAATGAAGACTCAGACGCCGACACAGAACTGCTGAATGTGTCGACGGAGTCGTTATGTCACGTACGTAAGGCGGTGCATAGGATTTATTCATCTGATGAGGAGACAGAGGGTGAGGCTGGCCTATCACATGCTGACATCAGGGGCAAGCAGCGGGTAAGTCGACGTAGGTTGCCCGCTCCACGCCAGAGATCGCCAGAGACCGTTGATCCCTACTGCCCATCAGATGAGGAGACATATGCCGGCGCCAGGGACAAGCAGCCGGTAAGTCGTCCCGCTCCACGGCCGTGCCCATCTAGCGACTACAGCGACGCAGGTAATACGACGGTAATACCTCGTAGGGTACTGCGCTTTCAAGCGCCACTGGCAGAGCCCGTTGCTGGCTGTAGTAAGTGGACAGATGGTCCAGCACGTAGGGAAGCGCCTAGGACCGTGCGCATACCAGCAACGGAATCGGATTCCTCTACCGATGTCGAAGCCACAAACGTACGGGGTGGGCAAATCGGGTACAAAGCTGGTACCAAAGGCGCCCTAGAAAAAGCTGGCTGGTACAAAGTACCAGATAGTTTTAAATTAAGCGCACCCTTCGTGGCTTTTCGTAATAAATTGGAAAGTAACTTTAAGAATGACCGTGTCATGAATAATACGTCATTCAATGTCATCAGGATGGCATACTATATGGGCGGTAGGCATCACACATATACGGACAAGTGTCTCAACGAAGATGCCTACAACGGGATGAACACGATGCTTCTGAAGGAGGGTGGTTGTAAGTACCAGAAACTATACAACTACAACAAGTCGCTCAAGCTTTTCGTGAAGTTTGAGCTGAAAAGAGCAAAGAAGGAAAACAGGAAGGCAGATAGGTCAAGATTGAAAGAGATGGCTACAGAGTTATGCGAGAAAGGCTCGCATCTGGAAAGGGAATCGAAGCGTGAGAGCCGTGTGGCGAGAGCGAGGGCACCCGCTGTACCGACGCCGTACGAAGTAACAGATGTGCTCAGGGTGACGTCGGGCCGATTTGCGAAGCTCATGAATGCCGCGAAATCCGGCACGGTTCTCAATCGCGATCAGGTTTGCTTTGTGAACCGCTACATTGGGAGTTATATCATGCTGCACCAAGCACACCGCCCTGGCGTGCTAGAAAACCTGACCTGCGATTTAGTGTTGAAGGGCATCAATGCGAACAAGGAGGTGCTGCACGGGAAATCCTATTCAGCAATCACCGTCATCGAGCACAAGACGGCCCGGCAATTTACCGCCCGCATAGTGCTTGACGATCAATTATTAAATGTCTTTGAGACCTATCACCGGTATGTGAGACAGGCCATTGTAAATGCCACAAATAGCACGACTGAAGGATTTTTTCTTCAGAATGACGGCTCCAGATTTACGAAGTTTTCAGAGGCGCCCGTCAAGTTACAGCAGTGGGCCAAACTACCAACCACATATACCTCGGCGTGTGCGAGAAAGTCTTACGAAACATACAACCAGTTTATGAGTGAAAAGCTGCAGAAAGACATGGCCGGTTTTATGTGCCACTCGGAAAGGACGAGAGACAGCGACTATCGACAGGCGGGATTACTGGCTTCCATCAACGTAGTGGCGAATTACAAACACATGGTAGCATTTTACAGAAACCGAGGCACCAACGTATACCCAGATGAAATCAGCAGTCAACAGGGAACACAGGGAAATCCCAGTCAAGAGGAAAACGAACACACGCATCGTCACCAGAGTCAGATGAGACATCTGCCTCTTGCAGAACACCAAGGAAGCGTAGTCGTCAGCGGCCGCCAGTTCCAGAGAGTACAGAGTCTCCAGAGGTATACGAGCAGATGGCTTTGCGGACTCCTTCCCCGAGGAAAGGTAAGAAAATGGAGCGACAAAAAGTAGTAAGTCCTCTGATTGCCAGTGTGGCCTCGCCGATGAAACTAGCAGAAAAGGTAAGTATAATAATGCGGGATTTGGAGGCCAAGCATGGGGACATACTAAATGCAAAAATACCGGGCACCACTGTGTTGATGAAAGAATACAACATTCGACTAGAAATGGCAATGAAGCTAAATCGCAAACTAAGATATGCGTTTGATGATGAGAGGGAAAAGAGATGCGCAGAGAAGCTGCTACATGCGGCTGCCAAGCGACAGCGCTGTAAAATACATGAATTGAGCGAGATACCAACGTTTCCCGAGGACCAGCGGATATTACAGCCCATTGTAGGCACTGTCAAGGTATCTGAAAAGGCCGTAGTGCGACATATGAAGGCACGCATGATCGCTGAAAGGAAAAACCTGCCGAACAGTGACGAGCAGGTAAAAAAGCATATTGACAGTCAAGACTGGCCGAATTTATGCATCAAGACATGCGAGGATACGGACAAGGGCGAGGGCGTTTTCAGCGGCAATCTGCCATTCGCCAAGGGCTCGATCGTGTGCGATTACCACGGTCGCGATTGCACCGCTAAAGAGGGGCGAGAAGTTATGAAGAATGCCGAAGGGGAGGAAGGTAATTACGTGTACTTCTACACAGACAGACACGGGAAGAATGTATGCAAAGACGCCTGCACTGGGTGCGAGTGCCATAACGAAGAGAATTTCAAGTTGACATATGGCAGGAAAATAAACCATTCTTCGGCACACCCGAACCTGAAGACGGTTAAAACGTACATTGACAACGAATGTCACCTTGTGTTCTATGCCACGACGGATATACCGCCGAAATCGGAGCTGTTCTTCAGCTACGGAGTTAGTAAGGACGAAAGCGGTGCTCCACTTCCATGGGCCAAGACATGACATGAGGTCACCACGTCTGAGATGCATTCAGAGGAGGAGGAGGAAGAGGAGGAGGACACGCTGATAGATATTGGAACAATTCAATTTTCTCGATTAGATGAGTGTGGGTGCCCCTCTGACGTGCTGGCATGTTTACCAAATACTGAAAACACGAAAGGTGTCATATTTCCGTTAGTAAAAGAGACAAATCCAAATATTCATCTTCGTATGGCGACGCAACTCAGCTACCTGCGAGTACATACTGTCCTTACCATACGATTCGAAAGTAAATTTGGAATGATATTTGACAATTGGCTCAACGATGTGTACTCGCATGTAGCTGAGTTTCCGGATCCCAATGCTACATTCGTGGCAACACTGTTTTTAACTGAAATAGTCAGCACGGCACTGGGGGCATCTATAGGGTGCAAAGAGCCCTCATGTTTCAACACTAGCATACCAGACATTAATACAGACTGGGATATAACGATGAAGCCTGGCGAGTATATTCACACCGTCCTAACGAGAGATGAAGAAAAATGGAGCAATTTATTAGCCGCCGGGGAAACAACAAAACAAATGGAAAAAAAAAACAAGAAGAGAATCGCCTGCTCGCAGGCAGGACCGTTCTGGCGGCGGGCCGTGTCATG
>JBEVXV010000328.1:0-2880 GCA_040505915.1 Sedimenticola sp.
TCTAAGGGGTTTGGATGTGCACCTTTGGCAGAAATCACCAAACTTGGCATATATGACCTTTGATAGGTACTAATCAAATCCTGATATAGGGATCACATTTTGGCATTCGGTAACGCCCCCTAATTAGCATAAATTCAAAATGGCCGCCGCCGAAATGGGTTAAAACTAAATATGGTCATATCTCAGCAAATGATAGGCCGATTTCGATGATTCTGGAATGCATTATGATAGTCCTTGGTATGCCCGATCGACTTGTGATGTTTTCGTTGTCATTGAAGGTCAAGGTCACAAGATATAGGTCAAGGTTAATGGATTTTTAGCATAAAATAGCTATAAGTTGCCAATGAAACTGGCTCTGTAGCTAGTTTGGTGTGTATTATGATAGTTTGGGGTGTTCCCGATCGATTCGCGAGGTTTACCTCATCATCCATTGTCAAGGTCACGCGATAAAGGTGAAGGTCAATTTATTTTTGGTATAAAATAGCTTTAATTGACTGGGAAAAAACGGAAATTGGAGATATTTATTTTGTAAGATGGATACCAATCTAGTAGATCATGGTGTACTAGAAAATAACTCGATTTGTCTGCATGGTGTCAAGGTCAATACACATTTTCCAATAATTATGGAGAATGCACCCACCAAGTTTGATCAAAATAGGATCATGTAACCTAATGTTATCGAGCGGAATAAAAACATGCACGGAATACTGATTGACATACAGACAGAATTGAGCAAAGAAATATGACGTAATAATAACAAAATGCTGCAATGTTTATTACAGTATTCATCAACTGGTGAATCAGCATTAATATTAGATGATACAAACTGAAAATAGACATGTAATTTTGAAATGTTTAAGTTCAATATTGAACAAGATTCATAAGTTCAACAAAACCTTCCTTTGCGAATAACAAAATAGGAAACCAATATGTTGATTTGTCATACATGTACCTATGAATATGTATCCCCAATAAAATGAGACATACTATACATTTTGTAACAAACACAGTATTATTATATTTGTGATCAGTTTAAAACAAGGTCACTGTTTGCCGTATAGTCAGAATGCCTCTAGTGAAGAACTTATATCTTGCTCAGATTTTACAAGTGTGCAAGCAGAGCATGAGCTACGCTGGTCACAAATATAATAAGCCTGACTTTGTCAGACTGAAATGGGTTATACATCCATTAACTTGAGGTTAAAGCAGATACAAATGTCTCTACGGGGCATGACTCCCATCTGCTGGTATACTTATATTAGTATGATCAGTACCGCAACACCATCATCGCAATGTTCATATTTATTTCTCTATAATTATCAAACTCTATATCGAATACCACATGTTGCTCAAGCGTTAGTGATATATATCGATATGTCAATTATGCCAGGCGTGGGCCAACGGTAGATACGACATGACACAGTCAGTACATGGTGTTAGTTGGGAGTTGGTTTCGGAGGGGGACCAGGGCGACCATAACAACTTCCTCCACATTTGCATCTAGCTGTGCACACAAGACCCTTCTTGTAGCAGGAACACCTTCCTGTGCAGCTTGAAATGCATCCACAAGTGACCAGCTCTTCTAGGGCTTTAGCTACTCGCGGGAGGGGAGTCCATAAAGGCAACCAACCTGACACAGAACCAACCCATCCCCAGGAGCCAGGCACGGCAATACTTGTTCTGCCACAAGCGACTGTCCCCATACGTATCCAGCTTGGTAGGTTGTTCTCTTGATGTGCTCTATCAGAGCTGCCTTGGTTGGGGGTAGGTACTCGAACGTGCGAGATGACTGTGCGAATATCTGCTGGCGAGCTTGGTTGATATCCGTCTGAGTGCAAGAGACCGAGTATAGTGAGACGACGAAATTCTCAATGACATTGATATCCTCTGAAGACAGTGTGAGAGGTCTTTCCATCAGGTGGCATAACGCGGTTGTGAGCTCTGGTCGTGTGCTCCACTTCCCATACGCCGATTTCTTGCCCGTGCCGGAAAAGAAGGATGTGTTGTCGGACCCGGTCATAGCATGGAATGCGGGGAGAGCGTGTGCCTTAGCGGGAGACATGGTGCTGCAGATGTCATGGATGGAAATGTATCTCAACTTCTTGCCCATACCAAACGACACCCATAGTTTCTCCGCACCAATCTCGGTGAATAAGGAGATCCCCAGGACAACAACGTCAGTGTCGTTTGCAATGATCAGTATGCGCTTGTAGCCCTGTGTTACTGCATTTGCTGCATGCAACATAACTCTGGTATCATACTCTTCGTGGTTGCATGGACTGAGAGGATACTCCGTTCGAATTACCGGGTCATAATCAGATGGTGCAGGATTCTGGCGGACGTTCTCTTCCCAAGTTGTAATAACGACACTCCCCTCGTTGAAGATGAACTGTGCAATCACACCTGATAGATACTGAAACAGTTCCACCTTGTTGGTTTCGTTGCGCAGATAGCTGTTCCAGTTCTTCGGCATCTTCCCATTCCCATCATTTGGTAATCGCTGCCGAACTCCTGCTCCCCTTGTCTCTCTGGCTGTCGCTTTCAGGCTGTCTGGTAGATACCGGTCCCAGATGACGTCAACACGTTTAGCCGTGGTCAGGTGCTTTTCAATGAAGGGAATTACCTTCTGCTCAGCATAATCACGGAATGTTTTGATGCTTGCGTCCGGTCTCAGCATATGCACCATATAGGCACCATCAATTAGCTTCACATCAGCCTCATCAAAGTCGGATGGCGAGTCTCCTTCTAAACAAGGCACTAGATCGGACTTTTGCCCACTTCGCATATGGCCGTGTTTTGATAAGGATGGTGGGGCATCAGCATTCTCGACTTCAAACAGGCGGTCGGTATTGCCTTCCCTGACTTGCAGCGCGATGTATA
>JBEVXV010000329.1:0-4356 GCA_040505915.1 Sedimenticola sp.
GAGCGAAGTGACAATTGGTCGGAAAAAAGTTTAGGATTTCCCGAAAGTTTTTATAAAGTTCAGTTTATGCCGATCGACGCCAATATGGTGAAATTACCCTTTGTACATAGAAGAATACGAATGGAAAAGAATCAATACTCACCTAGGCTCTCTGGGTGATTGCTCAAACCTCAGGATTCCAACGATGTGTTTGACGTTTCCAGCCGTGTAGCTTCTTCTTGGACGTACAGACTGATTATGTCCGCTCCCCGTGCCGCGTCCAATCAGATGTCTCCCTTTGGTCACGTGAGAGATCACAGGCGGGAGATTTACAGTAGCGATTCGGGAGGGTGATTGAGATGCGTTTGGTACGACCGTCGGGAGGGTGCTTGAGGCGCCCAATTAGTCCAGATTACCACATTCCCCCCAGTTTTCTGAACTGATCCCTCCTTCCAAATGAAGTTTTCGTCGACTCCTCTGGTTAACGAGGATGGGTCGATAGTCTAGTGGTAGAGGGCAGGACTACCATCCCGGAGGTCGTGGGTATTCCCATCATACTGATCTTTCGGATGAGAATTGAAAACTAGGTCCCGTCCCTAGATGACCCGGGCTGTTGCTGGGACGTCAAGCCCTTTCACCTTTTCTGGTTAACGAGAATCCCAAGACCGGTAGGCTAAACCGGTAGAACCAGAACTTATTTTGCTATCAGGTATGTCCAACGTCCTCCGGCTAACAGACATACATCCGGTAAGCCCTTCTCCCGTTTGCTACGGTGGTCTTAAGTGTGGTCGCTAGTGGCTCCCTTCGGATTCCAGATACCAGCCGCGCAACTTCCCCAATATACGCCGGGGAGTTATGACGTAGCCCCGGGAGCATTGACAAATGTGGTGCGTCCGTCTCTAAAAGAAGACGGTCAGCGGGAACACGTCGCAAAGCCTCCTTCTGACCTTTACTGAACTTGGCAACCAACCCGGTGAAGCCAAAGAAGCTGTTGGGGAAGGCGGTCATCCATTCCTGCAGTTGTTTCGTACCTCCGGTAAAACAATGTAGGTGTACTCGCTGGTCCCTTGGACACCGACGCTGGACGATTTCCAGGCAGCGTCTCGATACATCACGGCCGTGTGTGTCGCCTTTTGTCTCCCGAATGTGTAACAGCAAGAGAAGCTGGGGGTTGCACAGCCGCAGCACCTCATCAAGCACTTGTTCTTGCTTGGCCCAGCTTTCCTGAGGGCAGCTGCGATCCAGTCCAATCTCTCCCAGGGCACGGACGGGCCGGGAGTCCAGGATCAGCTTTAGCTGGTCCAACCTACCTTGGGTACACAGATGGGCCTTCTTAGGGTGTATCCCGACGGCTGAAACAAAGTGGTTGTCCAGGAACGGCAGTTTGTGAAACTCTTCTGGGTCGCAGAAGACCATGACTCCTCCCACGAGTTGGACAGGCTGTCGAACTGCCACATCCGTCGGCCGGTTTAGATTCCGCATGGTTTCGCTCCAAGTCTGCCCTAGTGCCCATGAGAGCCGATCGAGATGAAAATGGCTCTCAAATGCTTCCAGTGATGGCTCTCCTCCAATCGTTGCGCGTGGTTCACGAGGAGGGGGTCCTCTCTTCGGTCTTGACCTTACGGCTTCAGCGAAGGTCATTTTCTTCGGCGGGTCTCCCGTAGGTATATTTTGAGTGAAAGGCTCCCCCCTTGGTGCTCCAGATTGCGATGTTGTCGACCTAGCTCGATCCACAGGTTCACTACACCGTTGAACAGCCACGTCTGTAGGCCCGGAAGATGGCCCTGGCTGCTCCACCGTAGGGACCGACCCCTCCCCGGGTAACGCCTCACCAAAAGACTGTGGAACAGTCGTGTCCGGCCCTGGCTGCTCCACCGTAGGGACCGACCCCTCCCCGGGAAAAGACTGTGGAACAGTCGTGTCCCCGGGCTCCTTTCCTATCGTGGTCACGTCGGATACCAGCAGCCTTTCCTCCTCACTCTTTGTTGGACTGGGGTCGAGCGAAAAGACCATTGGACTGTCCCCAGAACTGGGCGTACCGGTGTAATCCAGCAGGGGGGTTGACAGTAGATTCTGCTGAGGTGACTGATTCTGGCTAATCCTTATTGGGGATTCCACCTCTATACTTGGTAACGCAGAGTCAGAGTCTGCCGGTGTCTGTTGCATCGGTGACACGACCAGTCTCAGGGTTTGCTCCCGCTGTTGCTGGAAAGCGTTCATGGATGCAGTTGGCAACTCCTGTCCCCCGACGGTAGACACCCAAACCTTTATTCCTCCCACGGCCCCCTCTTCCCGCACAGGATCAGTTTCCTCATTGCGGCGTTTCTCGCTTGTACCTTGGGTGGAACTCCTAGTACATGATGGGCGAGATTCATGTATTTTATGTGCCGATCCGCCTGTCTGTCGAGCCTCCCGACGTCGTTCGTTCCGTCGGCTTTGCCCAATTTCTTCATATCGCTCCTGCAGGTCGGTTCTCTGAGCCTGTGATAGACGGCTCATCAGGAACGAGATGGCTCTCCAGTGGAGGAATATTGCCGGCGAGTTCAGTGGATAGAGCCTGAACCCTCTGCTTGGAATTCTCCATTTGGTTATACGGCAAAGGGCCTCCATCTCCTCATGCAGCTGAGTGTTGATCTTCAGACCCTCGGGCATCTGGAAGTCTCGATTCGCCAATTCCAGCAACTGGTGAGGGTCCGAGCGATGCTCCAAGGCTTGAGCTATGTCTCGAAGCATCTGAGCCCTCCTACGATGGGCTTGCGAACCCTTCATCTCACGAGGTTTCAGGCGATGAAACAGACGGGGTACATGCTTCTTGTACACATGCTCCCTGGGTTGCTCCCCGTTCAAAACACAGTCCTCAATAGGGCATGTTGACTTAAAAGACTTTGCCTGCGGCGGATCTTGCAGAGGAGAGTCATGTGCTCTGCGTTTGGGCAGCATTGCTCGCAAATCCTTGCCCTGGAGATGGGCCTCATCTGCCTCGCCCCGGTTTGTGGATCCTCTATACAATCGTTCGCGGCTGCGTGACCTACTGCCGGTATCCGGTTTCTGCTGAGTTACCTCATGTGGTCGATAGCCCCGATTATGAAATTCAAGAACCTTCGGTCGGGCGCCCTCCTCCCTAATATTCCGATTAAGACGGTCCCTTAAATCCACATAGCTGCTTCTTGTCCCCTCATGAAACCGCCCAGGCGACCTGTTAGATGGTCGTTCCGGCCGTAGCAACAAGTTGCTAGGTCCGCTTCGAGGTTGGCTTCTATGATCCTTAACTTGCGCCCTGTTAGATGGCCTATCGGACCGTAGCAACGAGTTGCTAGGTCCGCTCCGGGGTTGGCCTTTCTTCGGAATAGCGAAGATCGGGCAGGTCCTCTCTGCTGCTGGCGGAGCATGTACCATCGGGAAACGGCGTTCAATAATGTCGGTCGGCAGATAGAGCCGACATGCCCTTCTGAAGTCTTGTAGCCAGCGCCCAGCTCCCGATTCAATCGCCAGTTGGTACTGACCCAGAGCGATTTCAATGAACCGCTCCAGATAGCTTTGGGCCGCTGACCCCAAATCTCCCGCCAGTGATCGAGCTGGTACTAGACGCTCTTCTGAAGTCGCTCTCTCCACCTCCTTCTCCTCTTCCGTCAGTTTCTCCCAATTATCCATTTCTGCAAGTAGACAATAGAACGAGCGGTCACGACCCCCTCCCTCCCTATTATGCAACACGACCAAATTAGGGGCCACTAGCGAGAGGGCCCGCCAAACAACTTGGGCAGCTAAATTTGTCAATTTGTTTAGCTTTGCGCTCAGTCAGATTGAGGCATGCGATGTGGTACCACTCTAGACACATCTCGCATTGTATCATCATCTTCCCATCGTCGGGTCTGCGACAGGAGCAGAATAGGGCGTCAGCTACCGTTTGCTTCCTTGCGGCTACTAAAGCTTGTGTTAATAGGGCAGGGTCGCTTTGCAGTCGAACTATCCATGCAGGTAATACCCTATCGTTACATTTCTTGAGTCGGTCGTGGTTCATTGTGGATACCCCCGTCCGGGTCTTCACCCGCAACACTGCCGGAGTGATCTTCTCCAGTACTATCCCGGGTCCTTTCCACGGCGGACATAGCTTTTTTGCCTTTCCCTTAGCAGTGCTAGTGTCCAGGACATACACAGGATCTCCCACTTCGTAGCTTTTTTGTAGAACTGTGAGGTCGTAGCTTCCCTTCATCCGCTTCTGGGCCGACTTCAGTGCACCTCTCGCCACTTGGTGAGACCTTGTGATGGAGTGTTCGAGTTCAGCCACGTACGGGATGGGATCTGAGCTCACTTCCCTCGGGTTTCGCGATGGAAACATTAAATCTACCGGCAAGGTGACTTCTCGTCCCAGCATCATTC
>JBEVXV010000330.1:0-6952 GCA_040505915.1 Sedimenticola sp.
CTAGAAGATCTTCCCGAAGAGCGAAAGCTATATAGAGCCGAGGACAAAGGTAACGGTATTCATCCAATTACGCATCAATCTGCCTATCACCCCAACCCACCTCACCCCCACACCGATGATCGATTGATTTAATGGGGGTTTATGATCGTTTAACAGCGGGATCTAGTACAGACGAGTGACTGGGTGGTACCGCGTCTGTATGGAGATAAATTGTGAATTTATCACTGAATTTGCAATAATTAATATAGTGTCTAAAATAATTAAGTACCTAATTCCACACCTATTCCACTAGGTTTAAAAATTGTAAGTCCCCTATAGATATATTAATTGTTAATTTATATTATTGGACTATCGGGCGACAGTGCCGACTTTCTTCCGTAACGACGTTGTGTGAATTATATTACAATTCACGATTTAAAAGTGCATTTCATGTATTTCCTAGATTGTTTTGTTATACATATGTCCGCTACCATAGGAAACAATGTAATCTGTCTGTTCAAGCTGTAATGCACCGTGAAACAATTAAAAATCGTGGGTATTTTTTTGGTGCTGCCATGGTCCTAATGAGTCCAGAGTGCGTGGGTTCGAGCCCCAAGTCAGGCCGGCCAACTTTGTTTTGTATATTTACCTTCTTTTTCAGCGGTAAATCACCTCGGTATCTATTTCAAATGTATTTTCTAATTAAATGAAATGATTTTATTATTTTACTTTAAATTTCGAGAATTGGGCCTCATGTGTAACCAAATAACTTTAATATTGGATTCATGCATTTTTATTTTGCTGAACCATACATTCAATTATGTGAAAGTATTGTGAATATTTTGTTTTAATTTAACCTTACAGTAATTTTAACATCTTTGTTTCTTATTTCTGCTTCATATCATTTTTACAGGCAATAGAAGAGCACTGAAGTCGTGCCAAGCCCCAAAGATCTTGGCTTTGAAAATTGGCGCGCCGATAGTCGTGACAAGGAATATTGATTCACAACTACTTTATAATGGAAGTCAAGGCACCGTTCATGCTCTTGGGGCAAAGCCAATCGTCAACTTCAACGGCAAACTCGTTGAAATCAATACATATCGTTTCGATGTCTTTGACGCACATGGAAAAATGAACGCTAGCCGTGAACAGTTTCCGTTGAAGTTGGCGTTTGCCCTTACAGTACATCGAGCACAGGGGATAACACTCCCATGTGTTGAGGTGGACTGTCAGGGTTTCTTTGCCCCTGGTCAGCTCGGTGTCGCAATTGGCCGATCTGTATCTAAAAATAATTTAAGGGTATTGAATTACACCGAACAAATTGCCCAAACGAAACACCAACCTGAAGTTTACGACTATTATGATAAAATTAGCATAGGTCATGTTGTTCAGACGTTAACTTGTTGCAATTGCAAAGATTTTCAATCCCCAACTGATAATACGATTCACGGTCCACGAACTACAATCGAAGTGGTTTGTGAACCTGAACCGCAGCAATCAGTTGCTATATCTGATGCAAATATTTCACAGGCAAATATTACATCCCGCCCTGCAACAACAGATGCATTATCCGAATCAAATGAGAACCCGACTATTGATAATGTAAGACGTGACCAATATGTACGCACGATCCAGAGCATGATTCTGGAGCTGATGCCTGGAAATCGCCAGTCAAATGATTCCTTGACACATACTTTCAAACACTTAAACTCATATTTACTTAGCGACATACATAAGTCCCATATACGTGATTTATTTGCATCAGATAATATAACCAAGTCGCAAAATAAATATGCAACAAAACTTGTCTTTCACATACATAAGCAAATTGTAGACAGACATGCATCATCTATTGTCAGCGAACAGAGGACAGCCGCTGAAAATCGGTCAACTGAAGTAGAAAAGTTGACCGATGCTGCAGCTGCCAAAATCCGCTACATTGGTGGTGCCTGTCTGTCTACCATAACCGGACGACTTCGCTCCAAAGCGGTGTCTAACATAACAAGTTTACGCAATAAGGCGTTCCGTAGAGCTGCATATAAAAAGCATATGCTACTGAACAAGTTGCGGGCATCAGAGGCAGACACCGTGGCACATACCACAATGCCAAGGTCACTATCGGAGATAAATGCAAAACAAGGGCCATCCCGAGGTCTCTACCATATTCCAGACGAAGTATTTTCTTTCTTTGTAGCCCTCAACAATAAATCTTCGCAACTCATGTCGATTGACTTGATTGGGCTTGACGTTGAGAATTCATTTCTCATCTGCAGACAGGCTATCTTTCACGACCAAGCGCTGTTGCTTATGTGGAACAGCTTGCTTGATGCAGACGAAGATGATGAGATCTTAATCGATCTGCACAATGGTATGTGCCATGAGTTGTTCTGCATGGTGTCGGAACACTACGTTCGCATACAGTTTGTAGACGCACTACATCGCTTGAAGGAATCTATTCCTAAAACAACAAAAAACGCACTTCGAGCAAAACTCCAGGCGGCTACATCAGGTAAGTATTCAAGAAAGCGCACTGTATGCAACAGCGTTGACGGCGAATATATGTGCCCGACATGTGGGAACATTTGTCCCGACGACCCCCAGACACAGACTGAGCAGAGCATAGGTTGCGACGCTTGTAACCGGTGGTACCATCAAAGTTGTCAAGGGGTGACTGACCCAACTAAAATTAAAGTTTGGAAATGCAACGTGTGCAAAACGTCTAAACGCCGATCATAAAAAGACTAATCGATTAGGATAAACGATAAAGTTTCAAGTTTCTTATCGGTTAGGCCAAACAAATACCTCTGTTTAGGATTCCTTGCCGAAAAAAGAGAGGGTGTGTAGGTGTTTTTGTTGTTGTTGTTGTTTTGTTCTGGAGAAAAAACACTTACCTGGGAAGAGATACAAGTCGAGGAATGCCCCAGGATCTGCTGTATCAGTGTATGATGGGTATACCTCTTTCAGACTATGACAAATGCTTTCAGAATTGGATCCAAATGCTCAAAAGGTGTACTTCCGTTAAGGGTGAATATTTTGAAGGACATCGGAACATCAAATCTAAAAATTAATCCATAGATTTGAAATACGGACTTCAGTGCCATTACTTTCCGAACACCCCTCGTGCAATACTTAATTATACCATATGTGTGCACTATTCGGGTATATTTGGGTATTTCGTGTCACCACATTCATTTCTTTCTGGTTAACTTTTACCAAATTACCACCAAAATCGACCAAGGGGTAAAATATTGCGCTAAAAAAACAATTCGTGCATGTTTTGGGTGACAGTACATTTAGCCTGAGGGAAGTGATGGATGGCTGACATTATATGCTTGACCCACATTTAGGTATATTCTGGGACCATTTCTGCACATTAATATCCATCTTGGTCTTCTTGCTGTATCTAACTCGCTCCTATTAAAGACACCGAGTTTACTCTCTTGGAAGTAAGCTAACATATGTTTTCTCTGGTTAATGTCGGTTGTGAATATGGTGCAGTTTATGAAACAGTATGTCTCCGAACATCCATGTCAAAAACGGAGCCATGAGACTGTGTGCCATCTTGGTTAAAATGATTGAATTATATAGTAAAAATCAATGGTAGTACATGACCTTCTCATAATTGGAAAAAAATGAAACGTTAGGGTCGCGGGAAAACAATAGGGTCGGTCGGTCGGGGAAGCTTAAACAGAGGATTTTCTTTTGGCCTTATGATTAGTCTTTTCTGTGTGTGAAGTTTCGAGTTTCAACTAGCACTACCGGGTTGTCTGTGTTTGACATGACTGATAGACGGACTGACAAACGTGGTTTAGGTTTACTGCATTATTTTAGTATGCGTGCCATTGGTAATACCCCCTTTACACTGGAGCTACGTCCATGAATACCTCGCTGCGTCCATGAAAAAAGGCCGGGACGTAGTGCGAACTGCTAGAATCTACTGAGGACGTAGTGGGAACTTTTTTTATTTACGTGGTATGGTGGTATGGTCTCCATGGTCTCCGGAGACCGCGTCCCTGCTACGTGGACTTTGGGCATGTTCCCTCTCTCCCATTCTTCTCTCCTCTTCCCTCAGGGGCTATTGCAGCATTCGCCAGTTGGACATTCATGGTAGCGGTTCAACACTTGGGCTAAGCAAGACCACCACTGTTTGAGGTCATTTATATGGTTTCTGGCACAAATGTGGCAGATGGCACCTGGTATCATTAATAAACAACGCGGCAGAGCGTATCATAGCGTACCGCAACGTATCATAACGTACCACAACGTAGCATATCCTAGAATAACGTAGTTGAGAACGTAGCACAACGTGTTACAACGTATCATAGCATAATACAACGTGACATAACTTAACATGGTAACGTACGTGCAGCGAGGCTACGAGGGCGGATCAATAAATTCGTGGACTTTTCTTATAACTTTTTTATTTATTAATTAATATAATGTCCTGTAATATGGACACAATGCGTGCCGGAATATTAGAACTAGTTTGACAGATTGGGGATGCAGTTAATAATCAAACACCGTTTCCACGGCATGTGTTCATGGACGTAGCTCCAGTGTAAAGCGGGTATAAATGATGGTTGACAGAAGTTAGCACTAGAGAAATAAGCGTTTTCTCTTTATTGTAGTTTTTAGCAATTGGAAAATATAACTACATAATTATGGCCCCCGCTCCAGGAAAACCAGACTTAGTGACATAAATTTTAAATATATATATTTTTCGCGTAATCTAATAAGGTAATTATTGCAAGTTATTTCATCAATTCATACCTATTAGTTGTCATTCTACGGCATTTTATCCTTATAAGAGGTAGAACACAAACGCCAACATTATTCAATGACGTCGACGTGAACGGTGAATTTACGACGTCATTTACGGCTTTCCGTGACGTTATCGGGTTTCGTATCGCGCAGTCAGTACATGACAATTTATTTTGCTGCATGCATTGTATATGGCATAATTCTCATCTCTGTTTCATCACACAGACATGCATACACATAACTCGCAAGCTAAAAAGATGCAGTTACAACACAGTTTCATCTTTTAGATTCTAAGCAGACGGCATTTAGGATTAAAATGACTGTAAAACTGTCGATATGATATGCGTACTTTTCATTCTACAGAGGTTTATCCGACACCGGGTAGAACACAAACGTCATAAAAATAAAATGACGTCGATATATTAACGTTGTTTTTACTATGTCATTTTCGGCTTTTCACTACATTGTCATTAAGCTTAAAGTCTGGTTTTCCTGGAGCGGGGCCCAATTATATATGTCTTTTTAATAAATAGTTAAGTTGCAATGAAATAGTTCGTATTATTGCGTAAACTTGTTAAGGCGCTTATGTGTGCGCAAATTAACACGAAATTTAAGCGGTACATGAAAGTAGTGATTCATAGTGATTTAATAAACATGTGTTTAATTCTATATTAGTCACTATGTCACATAATGTATATAGTGGCAGGACTGGCGGCGGGGAGCGCCTATTATAAATCTCGAGTTCAGATTATCTTCATCTATTTTTAACCAATAACGCACAAATTTAGCTGGACGGTTGGCCTGCGGGCGGGGCCAGGAGTCTCCCGCGGCATGTACTGGCTTGCGTTACTAACTTGCAGCTAGGCTCGAGGTGGCGACTAGCGCTGTCGCCGGGTCCGATCCATCTGGTATCCAGATGGGGGATCGCTTGGTAATGACAGTGCTATCAAAACGCTCGAGGTTCGACATACTGCAAGAGCCAGTCTGCGGCGGGGCGCTGGTTGGTCGCCCGGTGGTCGATCGCCCGGATGCATGTGCCGAGTTGGCATCGTATGGTATTATTAATAGGCTTACATTTTAAAATGATATTCTTTTTTTAGAAATATGTAATGTAATTCGTAGATTATAGTTTGAATATAAATCGTCTGTTGTTGTCGGTATCATGTTGATTGGGTGGATTGGGAATTCCCATGGTGGAGAACGTTTTGCCCGAAGGGTTGACTGCCTTCATTGTGGGAGCCCAATTCTTCCGTCCGCATGGTTATTCTTATGGTTCGGGCCGACGTGACATATCTCTCCAGTTATTTTATATTTTTTAGTCTGCCACTGCCCCATATGGCCTACGGGATCCGACGATATCCTACATTATTTTTTATGATCACAGTATGTAATCATAAATATGCAGATTGGCATTTAATGTATGGTCATGGGGTTTTTAACTGGATAAACCATTTGTAAATACGTATTGAATAATACCTTGGCCAGTATAAACAAGCAGAAGTAATACTAGTGATTCATACCCAATCCACACCCTCATCAAACCGTACGTTTTAATACTACGCCGATGAGATTTGTAAATTACATCAAGCCGCTGGAACGGAGGCGACTATAGAGGTACACGCTTCCCAGTATCCCACGTCCAATACTGTCGATTGTCTGCGTTATTTATTTCTTTAAAGTTCGAGGATACAATGTATATATATACATATATACATCTCATGTCTGTTCGTGTGCATGTGCCAAAGAAGCGTTCTCTTATATGAATTACATTGAAGTGGACTTGTGTATTGTTATGCCTTTGTGGAGACTCTCCCGACGCGACTGTAATCAATATTTATATATAGACCATTAATTAGTCTAGCTATTAAACAGAATAGTCTAGCTATATGTCAAGATTCACTGACATACCGAAGTACTAATTTGCGTACACATAAGTACTATTGAAATAATACAATCCTTGTAGATAATAAAAATGTAGGCTGCACGGGTGGTGAAGCATTGAGACCCGGTTAGCTGAGGGGTCTTACCCGTGCACTAAAATGATTTTATTTAATTGTAAGAATGTTCTCTTTATTGTTTTACATGTAAAACTATGTATACATGCCACTTAATCATTATAGCATAGTGCATACAAGTGTACATTTATATTTTGGAGCAGTAAGTACTTCATCATTTGCTCTATGTGTCTCACCAGCAACAATAACCATGAATG
>JBEVXV010000331.1:0-6539 GCA_040505915.1 Sedimenticola sp.
ATTTTCGACGTTCTGTTTTCAAAGGCAAACTGTTTCTGTGGCCCATATACATGACATCACCTGAGATCACCATGTAATGTCGGTTACACACTTCACGTGAGGCTATGGTCTGTTTTTAGACATGGGGCGTGCGCGAACGTGATTCAACACGCGGTGAGACGTACGACGAACGTCGAGATGTAGCAGCTGACGTTAAATAGAGGTATTTACTACTGCCAATTCCCGTTCTTAAATACAAACACTCGATCAATATTTATATCAAGTTGAGGGTCTGTAAAAAGCAATTTACTTGGCATGCTGTGGACGTTTTTGCGAGGTGCAAATGGCGTTTTTTCGCGGACGCCCCTACGAAACACCCCTTAGGTGGTACATCCATTGTTTTCAACCAAAAACATGAGCACTAAAGGAACAATGGGCAGGTGGTTACGGAATTAATTCCATTGTTTTCTTTTGTCGTAGGCCACGCCTCTAACCACCTAAGACCCCGGACGTGCGCCCAGTAAAGCGTAATGATGAAGTAATTCGTGTTGCAAAAATATGCACAAGATTGTCTGTGCTATACCCTTCATCAGTGGACCGTCACACAGAGGCGCCTGCCTAACATTTGAGAATTTCGCCGTACATGGTTTTGAAATTGAACATAATTTCCGTAGACTATTTGCCGACGATACTAGTTTATAGAAGAATAATGTTATTGCATTGGGCCAATTGTCCCCTGAGAAAATATACACATATTACATATAACACGAACTGTTTGTAAGATAGTGTACATGGAAACGTGAATATTATATCATACAGCTACAATGTGATGTTATACATAATAGTATGCGTATACTCAACTGATAATGCATGTAGCACAAGTCTCAAGTAATCATAGTAAGAATATGCGCATGTACATGCAGTACTCGCCGTGAGCTGACATAGAGCCAGCAGACGCCACATATTGCAAACAATGCAACACTCCATATGAATACTTGAAAACACGCTCCATGCGCAGATCAGCATAAAAAACTCGTAGTATAACAAGTATAGGTTGGGAAAGATTCACTACGATATGTAGTTCTGTATAGACGGGTCGGTTGTGCCGCACAACGTTATTTTGAAGGATAACATACTAGGTTATGTCCACATTATATAGAGTACGTGCATTGCACATATTTATATCACATATACTAACATATATCTATACAATATATACATGTTAACGGCACAAAACCTTGCGCATGTACAATCATTTACATTGAAAGTGATGTTTTGAACAGCAGCTACACGTTGTAATGAAGAACCTTAGTCATTAACGTGCTGGAAACAACAATTGCCGTCCGCCGATCTTAAATATTATATTTCCATAGTTTGTCTCCAAAAAACAACTTCCTCGGCAGAACAGCAGAATCGTCGTTGTATATCGTAGTCGACGATCCGAACACGGCATCACGCATGCTAAATGATGACCTCAATAAAATACATAATTGGTCCAAACGATGGTTAGTTGATTTTAGAACCCAAGCAAAACAGAAACTGTATTAATATCCCGAAGAAATACCCGAATAGTTCATCATCCGCTATTAATGAACAATAATGTTATCCAACAAGTGGACACGCATAAACACCTAGGCGTCACGTTCACAAATAATGCAAAATGGCATCCACATATTTCATCGATAATAACCCGAGCTTGGCAGCGTATTAGAATGCTAAGAGCCTTAAAATTTAAGATAAATCGTGTCTCATTGGAAAACGCATATTTTACATGTATACGACCCTTATTAGAATATAGTGATAGTGTATGGGATACTTGTACTGTAGAATTAAAAAAATGAGCTACAATCTACACTTGTATCCAAAACGAAGCAGCAATAATCGTGACGGGGGGGCGGGGGGGGGGGCACACAATTATATAGCATCAACAAACTAAATGATGAAACTAAATGGGAATCTCTAGACAGTCGGCGAAGGAAACATAAACTTATATTGTTCTCTAAAAAGGAAAATAACATGACATCCGCTTACTTGTCCAACTTAATACCAGATCAAACCCAGCACAGATACAGACTAAGAAACGATATTGATATTCCACTAATACATGTCGTACCAACCTATATCAAAACTCGTTTTTTTCCATCAGCTATCAGGGAGTGGAACTCGCTACCGGTATACGTAAACAACAGCGAGACGCTACCTTTTTTTAAATACAAAACGATTTACAACATAGCTCTTATCTACAATAATGCGCACTATTGATACAGCTGTCTCGCACGCTTGCTGAATTTTCGAGGGCATGCTGACGGTCGGGGAAAATTGAAAGCATTCTCGGGATATGTGCAACAAACGCCGGTTCAATACAGTACAAAGCACAATATTCAGTCTAAATACTATATATAAAGCCTTACAAGTTTGTTCTTTATCCATATCACACATCAGTCTTCCAATGAGAAGAATTAATATAAGCTTCTTTTAGCTTGTTTTCTCATTCTTTACGTTTGTATATTATTGCCCTAGCTATTTATTATGTATGCTTGTTTTGCAAATGTAATACATATTGTTAAAACCAATTTCCGTAAATGATGTCAAAACTTGACGAAAAGTTCAGAGCAAATGCGGATTCCTAAATTCTGAGTAGATGAACATAAGATTATAAATCCAAATGGCTGCATGTTTTAAGCCACGGTATGTCACAGCGCGCCTCACATGCGGTCGTCAAACACACAATGCTTAGCTCATCACTATATTTCGCCGAAACTATAATATAAAAAATGTAACTACTTCCAATATAGTCTTTGTGACTACTTCCATATTCTAAATTTGGCGAAACTTGAGTTATTTATGCAAATAACTTATATGTGTACGTAGAACATTCCATAATCGCTTTGGCACAATCACTTCAAGATGATAAATGAGAATTGCACTGTTCAATATTAACGATAACAAATCCCTCCTACATCATGAGTCCTAAAATCTTATCGAATCACCATAATGAAAAACAACAAAAATGCGTGAGCCACCATTGGCCGCTTACAGAAAATATTCTGCAACATAAACCCAATAAGCCAAATATATGCTGTGTTACAATTAGCAGAGCAAATCTTGACTGGCCCGTGACTCCACATTTTTCGATCGTGAAAGCAGAAGTTAAAATAAAATCACGCCACCTTGACATATAGTTAGTACTTCCTAGTGTGCTGGAAAACAAAATAGTGTTGATTATGACAGTTATTTAACGTGGCCCCCAACCCGAAGACTATATGAGTCACGGTGGAACGTATGATATACATTACCACTAAAATAGTTAGAATCAATTAAAAGTCTAAAACAAGATGGTGGTAATAGTTTTAAAATTGTGTAACAATATATATAGCATACACTTTGTTTCTTCTTATTTGATAACAAATGTACTCTAGTTTCGTTCGTTCGTACAGGTACATGTAACTTGTAAAATGACCGTACTATACTTGGCCAGCTTAAACTTTAGACTATACCCCACTCCCTCCCCCACTCCCTCCCCCACCCCCATTCTCTAATTAGAGTGACAAATGGGTCAGGCTCTAAGAAAACCACATATGCGAATGTGCGTTTTACGCAGAACATGAATTACAAAAAAAATAAAAAAATGGCGAAAATGCCGGAATTCAATTCCGCATATGCTCTGTAATTTTCGCCAACTTTCGACGTCATATACATAAAGTTTAATGTTTCATCGATTTCATTCACGGCGATATACGACCGTGCGATAAGGGTTGATTTGTCAGAGCAGTGCACAAATATGAGTAAACATTACGCGGAACGTTATCAGGTGTCTGGGTTTGAAGTACAATGCGGTGTAAAACAGGAACAACGCTGTGTGTGTTTAGTTAGGGAATAAGAAAGGGTTGTGCATGTTAACAAATCCACAGGTGGACATTTTTATTTTGTGAAAGTTAACAAACAATATATATATACTGTGATACACTACATTGAATTAAAAATGGCAAGCGTTGATGGAACTAGACTGACAGACAAGCCGGGTGATACCGTAAGTAAAGTAAAGTGTGGCCCGTGTGTACATTCAGGATTAGTGAAAGAAGCCAGTGCATATTGCCAACAATGCGAGGAGCATATGTGTGTCGAGTGTGCCTCAATGCACAAAGGTTTTAAAATATCGCGCAATCATTCAATCATTTCCGGAAGTAATATGCTTTTGACTGAACAAACCGGTGTGAAGAACCTTTCACTGTTGTACTGTGCAGAACACGGCGATAAAGCGATAGAATGGTTCTGTGAAAAGGACGATGTGATGTTTTGTGATACTTGCAAACGCATAAAGCATAGAAAGTGTCCGGTAACATCAGTTTCTGACAAGAAGGCATTTGGGCATGCGCAGTCACTAGCCGACGTTAAGAAATCACTGGTATCACTAAGTAGTAGGATCACCAGGCTCAAGACAGAGCGGCAGAACAGCGCAAAGGGTTTAGAGGACGTTGCGTATGCATGTCAACTAGCGGTACATCAGTTTAAGTCATCTATTATAGAAACAGTAGAACGCTTGGGAAAGGAGCTCCTCTCAGATATCAACAAAGCCGTTACAACAGAGGCTGCGATTATCCAGGACTATGTATATACTTGCGATAGTCTCATTCCTCAATTGGAGGACGCGTTGACCACCGCTGACGAGGCTAAAACAGCCGCTGATGACGTGACCAATGTTATTGCGGCTCATAAATTGGCCAAGGCGCTGAACACTATTGAGCCCACAGTGTCGATTCTGGAACAGGAAGTTTATAAAGTCCAGATCCAATTCAAGCCGTCCGGTAAATTGGCCGAAGTGTTCAGTGGGACTGACCAGCTGGGCATACTGGAAATTGACCGTACAGAGACGGTTGATGTAGATTCGCCAGTAACTGCTTCAGACCGTGTCGCTCCCGTGTCAGCCCGTACATCATGGTCCGACATGCAAGTTGTCTCATCGACCGTGCTAAACGTTCAATCTAGTAACGTCACAGGTTCGGCAGTAATGCCGGATGGCCGACTGATTTTGGCTGATTATTCAAATATACAGATTATCCTCCTCGATGATCAGTACTTTACCATACAGTGTAAGTTGCCGTTGGCGGAGAAGCCCTGGGACGTGGCCGTGTACGGGAACAACGCCGCCGTCGTAACGTTGCCGGATGTGAAGCAGCTCCTGTATATCCACGTGGACACGACATGCCGGGCCAGCCACACCATCCCGACCGGAGAGCGGTGCTTGGGCGTGGCTGTCCACGGTGGCGAGATATACGCCGGCGTGTCCCGTGGTCAGTATGGTGACCATGTCCAAGTGATGGATACCCGCGGGAATGTGACACGGCGTATTGGGATGGACTTCCACGGTGGCCGACGGTATATATACGCGGTCTACGTAACTGTCGGTCTCGGAGATACCGTATACATATACGCAGCGATCCGTGACCACATAACGTGCTACACCGAAGCTGGAGAGGTGGTGTACGACGTGAAACATGAAGGTACATGTATGTCTGATCCATGCGGAATGTTCGTAGATGAGGAAGACAACCTGCTTGTGTGTTGTTACGCGTCGAATACTATACATGTCCTGGGGAAGGACGGTGCACATTACCGAGCCATACTGTCGTCTGCTGATGGAGTGGTTCATCCGCAATCTGTGTCGTACAGACGTAGTGACCAGACGCTTATCGTTACAATGAAAAACACCCCCAGCTGCCGCGCGTACAAACTAAAATAAAGCAGTGTCTCCATCTACTAGTATTTTAATCGATATTGACGGAATTCACCGTTTGAGACACGGCATGAACTAACGTACCTTAACAAATCGCCGTAAATTATTTTGAAAATTTAACATAATTTCCGTAAATGATGAACATAATTTCCGTAAATGATGTCAACATTTTGTGAAAATTCCACAGCAAATGCGGAATTTAAATTCCGTTTTGCTCTGAAGTCTTCGCCAAATTCTGACGTCATTTGATAAACATGTGACTATAAACCAACAGCAGAAGTTGTAAGGTACGTTATGTCATGGCGCGTCTCATTTATGCCGATATTTCTTTTGGACGTCCAGCTTGACGGTTACACACACGACATATTTTAGACAATTTATTGTGTATATAGACCCACACTAACTATACATATCGAAATTATGATATTTGACTTCCAAATCAAGCGAAATTCGTAAATTTGCGAGAAAAATGAGAAATTCCCAACCAATCTAAAAAGAAAAATCTAAAAATAGGTTCTTGGTGCAACACCATTTCGTTCAATAATCAATAATCACAGCCACAAGAATGTGTAAGTGTGTGCTGTTAGTAGAAAGTAAGTTACGTAAGCTACCGTATGTCACGCAAGCGCGGGTTCGAGGCTTGCCCGTAGCAATTTGATTTTGTTTGGGTGTCAAATATTAAATTAATTTCTGGGTTTGGATACACATTGGGAAGTATATCTGGAATTGTTGTTGTAGCGGAGCGGCTAACAATGATTTTTCACTACAATCGTTCAGTTGATGATACAAGCATGAAAATTTCCATAAAGAGTCTACATAGGTCACT
>JBEVXV010000332.1:0-3067 GCA_040505915.1 Sedimenticola sp.
GACAAGTCATTATAATGGGCGACTTTAACAGTGCTATTTCACAATCGCTCGATGAAGTTACCGTTAGCAGTGTGAATACTAGTTGCGGCACGCGCCAACGCTACCTGTCTAGTGCATTACGACACCAATACATGCGTGCTGTAACCCTGCTGAACATATGTGATGGTCCACGGTATACATTTATACCATACAATGACGGTAACCCGAGTTTCATCGACCATATTTGTGTGCACGAATCTTTGATACCTGACGTGATACAGTGCAACATCGGTGACGATGCACCTCTAAACATATCACGACATTTCCCGGTATTTATGCGACTGGATATCGGCATACAGACAGCCAATCCAGATAACCCAGATAGTTTCGCGAAATGTGCATATAACTGGACCTCGTGCAACGTCCGTGAGGCATACTGCTTAGAACTGTCAACTCAGCTCAATGAAGCTAATTTCAACTACGATGACGTCAACGAAACTTACGACTCTGTCGTAAAATGTATACAGCGGTCATCCGAAGCCAGTGTTCCAGTGAGAAAATATAAGCCTTACCTCAAACCATATTGGAACAATGAAATAAAAATGTTACACAAAATTAACCGACAAAAACGCCAGGTTTGGATAGCTAATGGCCGTCCAAGGAACCATGATGCTCCGTCGTACATAGAATATAAGGACGCAAAACGTATATTTCGACAAAAACTGAGACGATTTTCAACTGAATGGGCAATTAAGGAAAATGAAAAGTTGGACACTTCTGCCGAAGTAGATCAAAATTCATTTTGGAAGCTGGTTAACGCTAAACGTACACACAAAAGTGGTCCACCATCCAAGGGATTACAATTTGGTTCAACATTTGTGAAAGACCCTGTATGTGTAATCGCCGGTTGGGGGGACTATTTTGCTAACATTTACAAGTTCACGACGCACCCAGATTTCGATGATGACCACAAGCGCATGGTTGACTCGACGGTATCTCATCTACTCGACAAATCTACAACCCCGGCATCTCACGACACGTGTATAATCTCCCACGAAATTAGCGAAGAAGACTTGCAGCGTGCCATTGATTCATTGCCATTCAAAAAGGCGGGTTGTTTGGACAATATTGTTTATGAACATATAAAATATGGCGGCCAAGTTATGATGACTACCCTTCTGAAATTATTTAACAGTATTATTGTGCATGAAAGTGTTCCACTTGGATTTAAAGAAGGTCTTATAATTCCTCTACACAAAGGTCACAAAAAGTCCTTAACGGACCCTAATAACTACCGAGCTATATCACTCATGCCGATAATCTCCAAATTATTTGAGAAGGTTATTCAGATGCGCATCAACGATTCTGGACTAGTTGATAAAATACACCCGCTACAACACGGTTTTAGGCGCCACAAAAACTGTAAAATGGTTTCCCTAATCCTGCAGGAGAGTGTCTTGTACTGTAAAGAACGTGGCAGTGTCCTATACGCATGTTTTATGGACGCCGAGAAAGCCTTCGACCGTGTTTGGATTAACGGTCTATTATATAAACTATCAAAATTCGGAATTAACGGTAAAGACCTACGGCTTATATCGAACATTTACAGTGACATGGTCAGTCGTGTTTTCTATAATGGGTATTTATCGGACTGGGTACGAATACAACAGGGTACGAGACAAGGGGGGATTACTTCCCCTTTTTTCTACAACGTCTTCCTTAATGACCTTCTACAGTTACTCGACGAAAGCGGCTTCGGATTGAAAATTGGTGATACAAACTTTTCGGCACCCACCCAGGCGGACGATATCGCTCTACTTTCCACAACAAAATCCGGCATTGACCATATGCTGGAGATCTGCAACAAGTTCAGCGACAAGTGGAGATTCAATTATAACACGAACAAATGTAAAGTGCTAGTTTTTAATGAATCTAAACATAAATTTGACAATAATGGCAGGCAGTGGAGATACGGTTCTTCGATGATTGAAGACGTCAGTTCATACAAGCACCTTGGGTTACTACAAACTAAACAACTGAAATCCCCAGGTGACATAGTTACGGTGGTGAATAATGTGCGATCGACTTTTCTGGGCTTGTCTAATGTGGGTGTTCACTCTGATGGTTTGAACCCAATAACATCATTGAAACTCTACAAATCCATTGTGCTGCCGCGTGCATTATTCGGTTGTGAGTTATGGAACGCTATATGTGTCACCAATATGCGCAAACTTGAAACCATACACCACTTCTGTTTAAAGTATATGCAAGGTTTCAGAAATCGAACTAGATCAGACGCAGTCCTAGGAATGCTGGGTGAGACATCAATCGAGGCCTACATTGACCTACAGAAACTGATATTTTTGTTCAGTTTATGTAGCTCAGACGCATGCTCTATTGTCCGTTATTTGTTCGTACATCGTCTCTACCAGTATCGCTTAGGCTGCGGTGTAGTTAATAGCGGCTTTATCCCTGACATTGTGCGGGTATTACATAAATACGGATTAACGGACCATTTGGACACCTTTGTGTTACATAGTGTATTCCCATCAAAATATGTTTGGAAGTCGATTTGTAAAACTGCTATATATCAGGTAGAAACACGATCGTGGCAGGATAGAATGGCGTTGTCGACAGATTTTGACATATTTCGTATGGTACAAACAGACCTGTCTCCATCTAATATATGGCAATCTGCTCTGTATATGCCCGGAACACTTCCAGTAGTGCAACATTTGGCCAGGCTGTGCACACTTACTAAAAGTACATTCCATGATGAAATTATATGCCCGAGATGTTGGACAACCTGCGATAATGAATTTACGCATCTATTAGCTGAGTGTGATGACTCCACTGTTCGAAATGTCATCTCAAAGTTTTGGCACAATTTGAGACAAAAATTTGGCAATGTGGCATATGATTTCATCAAGGCATGTGACACTGAAAATTTGACCATTCTAATGTTTGGTGGAAATGCGGAATCGCTAAAGGCGAAATTTCATTCAGACGACAATGATGCTCGTTATCACCAGTTTATTTCATTCTGTGCCAATTTCGCAAATAGTCTGTTTAAATAGACAACTGGTAT
>JBEVXV010000333.1:0-5538 GCA_040505915.1 Sedimenticola sp.
GTTTTAATGAGTTTTAGTGATTATTTTAAGGAAAATTTACAAGGATTATAATTATAAAGGTACTGTGATTGAATATTGATACATACATCTGTGATAAAAGTTGACTATCTGTGATATATTGCCAATTATTGAACATCACCTATCTCGTTTGTGTAGTGACCTACATGCATTTTGCCTAAGTCCATTCGGCCATTGTTAAAAGACAGGTGCTGGCCGGCGAGCCGTCACGCTTGACTGAGCACGAGCTGAATAGAACATACGCACACACTGGAACGCGGATTAACGTTGAACCACAGGGGCAAGTAGCCTATTTCACCTGTGACGTTACGCACGGTGTTGCGGTCGGGACAGTGGTGCATTTTGACATTGGTGCATGCGGCTAATATCGATGGCTGCTCCAGATAAGACTGCGCATATAGACGAGGCGGAGGACTACGTCAATTCGGTGATGTCATCTCAGGGTGCCACGCTGATCGAGACTGTCACAGAAACTGCGCATATAGACGAGGCGGGGGACTACGTCAATTCGGTGATGTCATCTCAGGGTGCCACGCTGATCGAGACTGTCACAGAAACGACAAGCAGTAGTAACAGAAAACGTCAGTTATCTTCAGAGAGTGATCGTGGCACGACCAAGAAGTCGAAATGTGACGATATTGTAGAGATTATAGATGAGAGAGACATCGCACCAGTACCTAAACCACGATCCGGCAAAGTTATTATGCACGCGGCCGAAATACATACTAGCGCGGATGTTAGTGTGCACGCCGTCTTAAAGAAAATGTCTGCAGATATGGCAATGATGTTTCAGTCGCTCACCGAACGGATGGATGCTCTCGAGACCAACTTGGAGCGTAGATTGACCTCCAAAATTGCCAACATTATCGACAAGAGAGTGAACGTGGAAATGAAGCAGGTGAAGAAACATGTCGATGAAAGACTGGATACGATTAGGGCCGACATAACAACTGACATCGAGACCCTCACTACGCGGCTGGACACCATGCAGCAGTCTGCGAGTGCCGCTAATGGTACTGAAGATACAAATAGGTTGAAACTCCAAATCGTAATCCGTAACCTGATGGCACATGACAATGAGAACATTACGAGCAAGGTTGAAGCGCTCATACGCGACGGACTTAGACTACGAGATGTTATGATATCGTCCGCCGAACGTAAGCCGTCTGATAATCGTGGGCATGCTGGTGTCGTTATCGTAACGTTTGCTACCTTTTCCGACAAGCAAAATGTTATGGCAGTGAAGGCTCAGCTTAAACATTCCAGTCAGTACAAACGCGTCTTCATTCACCACGACCAGACTAGGGAGGAGCGACTGATGGTGTCAAACCTCCGAGTTATTGTTGATGCGGTGCGGAACAATAAATCGGACATCTCAGTTGTTGGATCACGGGTCGTCACGAGCGAACGCAGAGATCGCGGCGATCGTGATGGTCGCGGCGACCGTGTTGATCGAGGGAATCGGAGTGATCATATGGATCGAGGAGATCGCGAGAATCGTGGGGATCGCGACAACCGTGGGGGTCGCGGTAATCGTATGGCTCGCGGCGAACATGAGCGCCATATGGCGGACCGTCCCCAATGGCCTAACAATCCATCGGACAGAAGTACAAGGGGCATGCGCGATAATGGTGACAGTACCGGTTCCAGGCGCAATTATAGGCAACAACAAGAATCGGCAGTTCGTCGTGACAATTCTGCTACGCACAGCGCGCAAAACCATAGTCGTAGATAGATTGACATAGGGTTTTGGAATGTTAATGGATGGTCCAAAGATATACATTCAGACAATCATATTCTCAGGTCTACCTGCATCAACTCCCTTAAGCTGGACATCATAGGTGTGGCAGAGACCCATTTACTTAAGTCAGATATACTTCAGCTAAGTGGTTACCGCTGGTTTGGCAGTAACAGGCGGGGTGTGCATGTACGTGCGAAGAGAGGATCTGGAGGTGTTGGCTTTTTTGTAAAAGATGAACTTTGTCAGAATTTTGACGTTTCACTGTTAGACCGTAACTTCGATGGAATTTTATGGATTACTTTGAAGCATAAGACGACCGAGTTTCAAATTAACGCATGCGTTTGCTATTTACCTCCAGATGGCTCCACTTGGCAAGTAGATGCACATGCATTTTTTGATGCATTGTTAGCAGGTATATATGAATATCAGAATAACGGAACAGTTTTGATTTGTGGTGATTTTAATTCAAGGTGTGGTGATATCGACGATTTTATAACTGGAGTTGATGAACTTTCTTCAAGGAATGTTGTTGATTTTAAGACGAATAAGTATGGCAATATTTTAATAGACTTTTTAATAAATGCTAATTATTGTATTTTAAATGGAAGAAACTACACCACAAACGATTTCACATCTGTATCAACTAAAGGTTGTTCGGTAGTCGATTATTGTCTTGTAAGTCATAGTGATTTGTCAATGTTTTCCGATTTTCATGTAACCAGAGTTACGGAACTTATATCCAGGTCGGCCGGCGGTGTTGAGGCCCTTGCTCCAACGTCGTTCCCAGATCACTCGGTATTGTCGTGGTCATTACACGTTGATTGCAACACATACATCGCAGAAAATACTGATGGTTCTGCTTATGACAAGTTTGATATCTCCCATGTACCAGATGCTTTTCTGTTTGAACATTTGGGTAATGTCAATCAAGTTATTAATGATCTGGAATCTAGCATGAGAGTACAGACAGACATTGATAAGGCTCATGCCGATTTTTGTTCCATTGTTAAGCTTGAAATGTATGACAAATTACCATTTAAGTCCATTAGACCGCTTTCAGGGTGCTCCAACAAGCGCAGGAGGACTGGTAAGCCATGGTGGAGCGAGGACCTCACACTTGCATGGAATAATGTGTGCATTAAGGAAAAATTGTGGCTGAGGTGCAATTATAGCAATGGAAAAAAGGCATTGAAATCAATGTATGTCTCTGAACGCAAACACTTTGATCGATTGGTGCAAAGAGCGAAACGCATGTATTGGTTCAAATGTCAAGTTGATCTGCTAGAAACAGTCGATAATAACCCAAATGAGTTTTGGAAATCCATTGGTAAGGTTGGTATTGTCCAGGATAAGAGAAAGTGTATCCCTATGGAAGTGGTGCTTGACGATGGAACGGTGTCGAACAACTTGCAGACCGTTATGAATAAATGGAAACACGATTTTAGCTCCCTTCTGAATGTAAATCACAGTGATCAGTTCGGTGTACACCCAGATATAAACGCACATGCAAACGTGGATCCTATCCTATCCGATGACATTTCACTGCTTGAGGTACGGCAGGCCGTCACCAGAGCTAAACGTGGTAAGGCATGCGGGCCGGATGGAATACCCTCGGACGTGTTACGTAATGATATATCGGTCTCATTTTTGCACGTCTTGTTTAATATTTGCCTACACTCTGGTAAGGTCCCTGCGCAATGGGGAATGGGAATTATTAACCCTATTCCGAAGTCAAGCACCTTGGACAGTAGGGATCCACTCTCGTATCGTGGCATTACACTAGCGTCTGTATTGTATAAATTGTATGCTTCCATTTTAAATGAGCGTTTATCTAAATGGGTGGAGACGAACGACAAGTTGACAGACGACCAGAATGGGTTTCGAAAGAAACGCAGTACAGTTGATCATTTGTCTACATTAACTACTATCATTGAAACACGGAAAAAGAAAAGGCTTTCAACATTCTGCGCCTTCATTGATTTCAAAAAAGCTTATGATTGTATAGACAGAAACATTCTTTGGAAAAAACTTTCAAACAGTGGCATCAACGGGCGTATACTAAATGCAGTTAAATCTTTATACTCAAACGTATCATCAAGTGTTCGGCTTAACGGTCGTCTCACTGACTGGTTTGATGTCACTTCTGGTCTGCGTCAGGGCTGTTCGTTGTCTCCCCTTCTTTTTAACTTGTTCATAAATGACTTAGCATTACAAGTTAGTGCACTTGGGAAGGGCATACCTATTGGTAACGAACGTGTAGCAATATTAATGTATGCGGACGATGTTGTTATTATGGCTGAAAATGAGACAGATTTGCAGTATATGCTAGATAGACTGGGTAATTGGTGTCAGGCAAACAACATGAGAATAAACGCCGATAAAAGTAAAGTTGTCCACTTCAGATACAGAGCCTTAAGAAGGACCGAAGCACTCTTTAGATGTGGAGATCATGAAATTGCTGTAATTGATAGTTATAAGTATCTCGGTTTGATTTTAGACGAGTTTCTTGATTTTAACATAACAGCTAAAATGGTAGCACAGAGTGCAAGTAGGGCTTTAGGACTGTTGATTGCCAAGTTTAAGAGAATGGGTGGTATGCCATACACTGTTTTTTCCAAATTGTACGACAACCTGGTGTGGCCCATTATAGCATATGGTGCTGCCGTATGGGGTACTACGCGTTTCTCGTGCATCGACGCAGTTCAGAATAGAGCCATGCGATTCTTCCTAGGAACTGGCAAATATACCCCATCGGCAGGTGTTGCCGGTGACATGGGCTGGCAACCCCCAAGTGTTAAACAATGGAAATGCATCGGACTGCACTGGTGCCGGTTATCCAATATGGAAAATGCTAGAAGAAATAAAAGGGTTTTCATCTGGGGTTTATCTCAGGGGAATACTAGGTGCAATAATTGGTGTCACGCAGTAAAAACTAAGCTGAACTCGCTTGACTTGATACATTATACCGATGCTTTGAACCCGGTTCCAAAAAATAGTTTGATACGAGACATTAATGATAGGTTAATGGAAACGTTTGTAGCAACCGAGTGGCTCCCAACGGTTAACCGCATTGTAAGTGCACGAGGTAACGGGGGAAGCAAATTAAGGCGGTATAAACTTGTAAAGGATACATGGGGAGTAGAGTCGTACTGTACAATGCTCTTACCTCGCACGCACAGATCGGCGTTCGCTAAGTTCAGGTGTGGCGTAGCCCCATTGCGTCTGGAAACGGGCAGGTACGAGCAGCTTCCAATTAACGATAGACGGTGTCCATTTTGCCCGAGTCAAGTGGAAGATGAATACCATGCATTATTCAACTGCTCTGTATATAGCGATTTAAGAACTACACTTTATGAAAAGGCCTGTTTTATCGAACCACTGTTTGCTAATATGACTGAAGATGCCAAATTTGTGTTTTTATTTTCCAACTCTCATATCATACGTGTGTGTGCCAAAACCCTATACTGTATTTTAAATAGGCGATCAGCATTATTGTACAAGTGAATCTTATAATTAATTATAGTCATGTACTCATACTTACCATGTATATAATGTTAAACGTTGTTTTACTACTTCTCTTTAACCCTCTTAGGCCCGGTGGCATAGCTGTTGTTAATTAGATCATTTCAAATCTAATATTTAAAGAAATTTTGTAACAAATTGCCTTTGTATATATGTATTCGCATGAGATTTATTGAAGAACTGCCTCGCGAGGTGGGGCGGCTGGTCTGTATTCGGTCGTTTGGGGGCGCGTAGCTCTAGAACACCGGTGCGGATCG
>JBEVXV010000334.1:0-4748 GCA_040505915.1 Sedimenticola sp.
GCAGCATAGGCAGGGTGGTCTTCTCCGCCGTGTCGAGCATACCATCCACCTGCTCCAGCATCTTCTCGTAAGCATTGACCAGACGGTCAACCGGATCACGCTCGTTCATCACTCACTCCTCATAAGGCCAGGGCAACATCACGCCCCCTACCTATATTTATTACACAAAGTAGCAGGAACTCAAGGTAATTCGTTATTTAAAGTTGGCAATTCGTATAAGAAAAAACCCTCAGTAGCTTCATGTATCCCCCGCTCTAAGGTATCCTTCGTGGATTCCGCTTTTTAAAACTATTCAGTAGCTATTTAGACGATGAAAGAGAGATACAACCCAGCAGAGATTGAGCCCGCAACCCAGTCTTACTGGGATAGCAACAACAGCTTCAAGGTCACCGAAGAGCCCGGCCGGGAGAAGTACTACTGCCTATCAATGTTCCCCTACCCCAGTGGCAAGCTGCACATGGGACATGTACGCAACTACACCATCGGTGATGTCGTCGCCCGCTATCAGCGCATGCTTGGCAAAAATGTCCTCCAGCCGATGGGCTGGGACGCCTTTGGCCTACCGGCAGAGGGTGCAGCGATCAAAAATAGGATGGCACCGGCCAACTGGACCTACTCCAACATCGACTATATGAAGGGGCAGTTGCGCACCCTCGGCTTCGGCTACGACTGGAGCCGCGAACTGGCCACCTGCAAGCCCGACTACTACAAGTGGGAGCAGTGGCTCTTTACCGAACTCTACAAGAAAGGCCTGGTCTACCGTAAAAACTCAGTGGTCAACTGGGATCCGGTGGATCAGACGGTACTGGCCAACGAGCAGGTGATCGACGGCCGCGGCTGGCGCTCCCACGCTCTGGTGGAGCGGCGTGAGATACCCCAGTGGTTTATCAAGATTACCGCTTATGCCGATGAGCTGCTGGAAGAGCTGGACACCATGGACGAGTGGCCGGAGCAGGTGCGCACCATGCAGCGCAACTGGATCGGCAAGAGCTACGGTGTACGCTTCGCCCTCCCCTATCTGCTTGACGGCAAAGATGAGAAGCTGTGGGTCTACACCACCCGCATCGACACCATCATGGGTATCACCTTCTGCGCCGTCTCCGCCGAACACCCCCTGGCCCTCTACGCCGCCAAGAGTAATCCAAAACTTGCCGCCTTCCTCGAAGAGTGCCAAAACGGCAGCGTTGCCGAAGCTGACCTCGCGACTATGGAGAAGAAGGGGCTACCCACCGGTATCGATGTCATCCACCCGCTGACGGGTGAAAAAATTCCGGTCTGGGTCGGCAACTACGTCCTCTCCGGCTATGGTGAAGGGGCTGTGATGGCCGTTCCCGCCCATGACGAGCGTGACTTCCACTTCGCCCAAGCCTACGGTCTGCCCATCACCCAGGTCATTCAGATCGAGGGCGAAAGCTTCTCCACCGATGGCTGGCAGGAGTGGTACGCCGACAAAGGGCGCGGTGTCTGCACCCACTCCGACAAATATGACGGCATGCGTTACTCAGACGCAGTCGATGCCATCGCCGCTGACCTCAGCGAGAAAGAGCTGGGCGAGAAGCAGGTACAGTATCGTCTGCGTGACTGGGGTGTATCACGCCAGCGCTACTGGGGTGCACCCATCCCCATGATCCACTGCGACAAGTGCGGCATAGTTCCCGTACCCAAGGCTGATCTGCCGGTAGTGCTGCCGGAGAATATCGAGTTCGACGCCACCGGCGGCTCACCCATCAAGAAGATGCCGGAGTGGTACCAGACCTGCTGCCCCGAGTGTGGCGGTGACGCCGAACGCGAGACCGATACCTTTGACACCTTTATGGAGTCCTCCTGGTACTACGCCCGCTACACCTGTCCCGATGCAACAGAAGGGATGCTGGACGAGCGCGCTAACTACTGGCTGCCGGTGGATCACTATATCGGTGGCATTGAGCACGCTATCCTCCACCTGCTCTATGCCCGTTTCTACCACAAGCTGATGCGCGACGCCGGCCTGGTCACCTCCAGCGAACCGTTCACACAACTGCTGACTCAGGGCATGGTCATCGCCGAGACCTACTACCGCAATGAGATGGACGGCAGCAAAAGCTGGTTCAACCCGGCGGACGTGACGGTAGAGCACGACGAAAAGGGACGAGCGATCAAGGCTACGCTAATCGATGATGGCAACCCGGTAGAGATCGGTGGCATCGAAAAGATGTCAAAATCAAAAAATAACGGCGTCGATCCTCAATCGATGGTGGATCGTTACGGCGCTGACACCGTGCGTCTCTACACCATGTTCACCTCCCCTCCAGAGCAATCTCTGGAGTGGTCAGATGAAGGGGTAGATGGGGCCAGTCGCTTTCTACGACGCCTGTGGAACCTGGCGTGGAACCGCCGCGAGGCGATCAGCGCCGGTAGCGGTGATCTCAGCAACCTTAACGATCAACAGAAAACGGCACGCCGCGAGATCCACACCGCCCTCAAACAGGCGAGTTACGATTTTGACCGCCAGCAGTTCAACACCGTAGTCTCTGCCGCTATGAAGATAGTCAACACCCTCTACAAACTGGGTGACACCCCGGCAGACCGGGCGCTACTCCATGAAGGCCTGGGGATCACCCTACGCCTCCTCGGCCCCATCACCCCCCATATCGCCCACACCCTATGGCGGGAGCTGGGTTACGGCGAAGAGATACTCAACGCTCCCTGGCCCCAGACTGACGAATCAGCCCTGGTGCAGGAGCGTATCCAGTATGTGGTACAGGTCAATGGTAAAGTGCGCGCCAAAATCCAAGTGCCTGCCGGTGCCGACAAAGCAGCTGTTGAAGCGGCGGCCATTGCAGATGACAATGTACAGAGATTTGTTGGCGACAATACCCTGCGCAAGGTGATCGTTGTACCTAACAAGCTGGTGAATATTGTTGCTAATTAGCGCCTAAGCAGAGAAAACAGACAACAGACCGTCAGGCCGGGATGACGGGATTGAACTTTTTGCGACACCCTCCTCATGGAGAAAAAGCAATGGCAGGAACAATAAGAGAGGGCACCACAATCGCCCGGGAGAAAAAGATGCGAGGAAAACTGATCATCCGTACCGCACTACTGCTGACCACTCTGTGGCTGATCCAGGGGTGTGGTTTTCACTTGCGCGGCTACGACAGCGAGAGCGCAGACCTCCCCAGCCACACCAGCCCGATGCTGATCCAGGGTCTTGGGGATTACGACAGCCTACGCACTGATCTCTCCAGACAGCTACGCAGCAGCGGCATCAGCGTGACAAAAGAGAACGGCGATGCCAACAGCTCACTGCGCATACTCAACCGCAGCAGCGACCGCCGGGTGCTCTCCACCAATAGCGGCGGCAACGTCGCTGAGTATGAGCTGCATGAGTCGATAGACTTCGACCTGATAGATCGTGGCAAAGCGACACTGGTGGAGCGTCAGAGTGTCAGCATCATCCGCTCCTACAGCAACAGCGAGACCGAGGTACTGGGCAAGCAGCACGAGGAAGAGCTACTGCGTAAATCGATGCGAAGAGATCTCGTCAGACGCATCCTGCGTAGACTGCAGTCACAGCTCTAAGGCGGTCTCCGAGCAACCCATGCGCGCCCGTTTCCACGAACTCAACAACCATCTGCGGCGGGGCCTGGCCCCGATCTACCTGCTCAGTGGCAACGAGCCGCTGCAGATAGGCGAAGCAGCAGACAGCATTCGTAATCAGGCGCGGGCTCAAGGCTACAGCAGCCGTGAGATCATCGATGTAGACGCCCGTTTTGACTGGGACCGGCTGGCGGGAGAGGCCAATAACCTCTCCCTCTTCTCTGAACAGCGCATCATCGACCTGCGCATCCCCTCCGGCAAGCTCGGCAGAGAGGGGGGTAAAGCACTCACCGAGTATGCCGCCCGCCCACCAGAAGAGACCCTGCTGCTGATCACTCTGCCAAAAATGGACCGCAGCCAGTCCAACAGCAAATGGTTCAAGAGTGTTGAGAAGATTGGCGTGGTGGTACAAATCTGGCCCATCGAAGGTGAACGACTCCCCCCCTGGATAGAGCAGCGGATGCGTAAGGTCGGGCTGACCCCGGCCCCTGATGTACTGCCGATGCTGGCAGAGCGCATTGAAGGCAACCTCCTTGCCGCCGCCCAGGAGATCGACAAACTGCTACTGCTCCACGGCCCCGGCATTATCACCCCGGAGCAGCTGGCCAAGTCGGTATCAGACAGCGCCCGTTACGACATCTTCGGACTAGTGGATACCGCCCTCAGCGGCAAAGTAGCGCACGCCCTGCGTATGCTCAACGGACTGCGCGCCGAAGGCACCGCCCCGGTACTCGTGCTATGGGCGCTAACACGGGAGATCCGCCTCCTCTGCGGCCTTGCCGGAGAGGTGGAGAAGGGGCGCTCACCCCAGCAGGCCATGGCCGGACGGCGCGATATTTGGGACAAACGCAAACCACTGGTCAGCCGTGGACTGCAACGCGCCAAAGCACCCCACTGGCGTAAACTGCTACTGCTCTGCGGCGACACCGACCGCGCCATCAAAGGCCAGAGCAGTGACAACCCCTGGCTCCTGATGCAGACAATCACCAGCCGCATGGCCGGTGCCAACATATAAAACCCAACGATGGGAGCCCCGCCCTCGGCGGTGATGCCCCCCCGCAACAATATAAATTAAACCCAACCGTAGGAGCCCCGCCCTCGGGGCGATGAACGTCGCACAGCATCCATAACAATCACCATCCCCCACTCTCCAGAAACTCTGTTAAAAT
>JBEVXV010000335.1:0-7418 GCA_040505915.1 Sedimenticola sp.
ACTTTCATCGATTACTAGATAACCACGTGGAGTTGTACAGTGACATTGACATGCACGGGTAGATCTATTCAATACCTGTACACACATATACATGAATCTCGTATTCAATTGAATAGCAAAGTTATAGACGTTGCGCAAGATTCTGACGTACTAAACGTTACACTATTTTACGTCCAAATCGCGACGTTCCGGCTTGTTTATTTTTTGTTTTCGGCGTTACGTTACGCGTTTTTCTTTCTAACTTGATGCGGTCGATAGCTAATCGTCAACGCAGTACATGTACTACATTTTATACTTTGCTTTTTTATATTTTCATCCATTTGTTTATCAATAAACATTATATGTACATAATAGTGTACATGCCAGATGAACCGTCACTGTTGCAATTGACCTGTGTATTTATGACATATATAGTTAATTCTATGTGCCAAGGACGAGTGTGTTTTGCTATTGATTACAACAGTACTCACGAAACCATGATAAGAAACTGATCTTAAAGACTGTGTTATCCTGTTCCAAGTGCTAGCATACGTAACCATAAATAACTGCTGTACCCTGATGGGATTGAGTTATTGTTGAGTGAAGTATGTTAATTGAACCTTCAAAATTATGCAAGTAAATCGTGCAAGGTCAGTGACGGGTCATGTGGGTACATGTATATGAATACATGATGAAAGTAACAAGCTTATGGCAACATTCAATATTTACCATGACAATATGGGAAAATACCTGCTTGTCAGCAGTTTCGTTTTACATGTGCATTGAATGGTGAAACTTTATATAAACGTTGTAATTTCGTCAACGCACGCAAGAATGTTCAAATGTACGTGTTCCGGTAGCATTAATTGTGGTTGGGCATGGAGTTCTGAACAAATGTAGATGACAGAATCGGCAGGCACTATTGCGAATTTCTTGGGTATGCGCCTGTATTGCAGGGGATTACCGACAATCTGATCGTAGTAGAGTCCACGGAACACCTCGGTACCTGCCGGCCAACTGGAACCCCAGTGATCACGTGTTTCTTTCTTTAACTTATACATGGATGTTTGAACGAATAACAAGTAATAATCGAGATTGGCATCATCTGCTACGACGGCAATGATATGATCTGTGGAAACTAATTCTTTCATTGGTTGTGAAACGTCCTGAGTTGTAGATACATGATCACGTTCCTGTGTCGCTGAACATTTTTGCATAGTAACTGATCGCGCTGTTGATATTTTGCGGGTATTCAAACATTCACTGTATTTTTCACTTGCGCACATGTCGCACGAAAAGCACGAAAGTTCATTCAATGTGATATATCCTGGTGGGTCCGTATTCTCTACCCTTACATGATGGACACTACGTATGTTTGGGACCGGCTTGTAGCTGATTGATTTAGTCCGTGAAATTGATTCCACATATTTGAATACACGCCGTTTACAACCTGCGGATTTGGTCGATGTAAGGTTTTTTGTAGCATACGTATACAGGTCTTTTGCATTTTGGATTCGTGCACATCCTCTTAACACAGCTATGTCGGCCTGTCTTTTCAACATCCCACCAGCGGCGTCCTGTGGACCTGCAAACATTTATTATAATGTATACAATGTGGCTCAGTGTTTCGACCAGCTAATTGTACGTCAAATGATGGTTTCATAAATTAATAATATTAAACAAAATCCGACATAATAGATAGGAGTTTCTCTGTCGAAGATTCAATAAGTATACATATAAGGAGAGTTATTAATACATTATAATAATTAATAACTGAGACAGAGGAAAACCATTAACTAACTTGGAAGAACAATGGCAAATACATGTACGCCTACATCGCCACATTTTTGTCAACTTCATTGAGTCACGTACATAACACGGTCAGTGTGCAAATAGTCTATTCAGTATTGACAGTATTCGCTTTATGCAACGTTCTGAAAAATGACTGTGTATTCTCGTATATACATACATACATGTACGCCCAATAAACAAGGGTCAATTATGAAGACTATAATTATGACAAGAGACATACATGTTCAATATCTACATTGATCATATAAATAGAATAGATCATGTGTAATTATTTCACAAACTATATTATTGCCCAACTCCCCATACAAATTGATATCAGATAATTTATACTGTTTTCCTTACATTTTCATATTTCGTATGCCTGTGAAACAGTTTCACGCGCGGGCAATAGTTCGATAATTTTCTCACCCTACTATTTCCCGATCACATGATTTGCTTCATGTCACATGATCAATCGAGCCAATCAAAATACAGCCAAGCACGCGGAAACAAATGCATTTTCGATCGTTGTAGCTCCAGATACACCTGCGTACTTGCGCAGTCTGATCAGGGTCTACTACGTTTGCTATTGATACTGGAACACTCATCATGCTTCAAACACACGCCGTAGTAAGTTTTTTAAATTAATTTTTCCGATTTCTTTTTTAAGACGTAGAAATTTGGTGTTCTTTAGAATCGTCTCGACGACACGATTCTGAAGAACACCACATTTCTATGTTCTGTTGAAATGTGTTTGAAACATATACCAACATTCAGTCCAAAAATGCAGCATATATATCTGAAGTTGTGTGTGTTTCACGTGGTATCATGCTCAGTGACTGTGCTAGATGATCAGGATCTACACTGGTCATTCGGTCGTGGAATGTCACGCATCCGCGCAGTCTGCGCAGGGTCTAAACATTTCATTTACCATGTTAGAAGTATAAATTGCTTGGGTAATAGAACAGTTATTTCGTGGCCATTCGGGGAACAGTCAAAACTATTGCCCCGATGTGCTGTGGAGGACTCAATGTACTATTGCCTTGGGCCTTCGGCATCGGGCAATAGTACATCGGGTGCTCCACAGCACCTCGGGGCAATAGTTTTGACTGTTCCCAGAATTACCATGAAATAACTGTATATTGTTTACCTTTAGAGTGGGACGTCTCGAAGAAGTTCCTTGTGAATGTGGAATATCCATAATCCTTGCACGAGTCGCTGATGTCGCCGAAACAATGGCGGCTCTTATATTGAGCCGCGCAACCGTCAGTGAACTCGTGCATCGTCTGGACCGGACATGATATGGACTTTAGATAATCAGAAACCTGTTGTCTTGCTTCATGAACAAAGTACTGATCGTGGGTTAAATCAGGGCTGATAATGTAGAAGTGTTCAGTGACTATTATAGGACTTTCTTCCGTACCGTCTACACCGTCGAGTGCCAACACTGCATGCCTATGTAGTATGGTTACATGAACAGATACTTCTGTTTTTTGAAAATATCCGCTTTGTAGTTCTCGAATTTCACAGCATCGGTAATTCTCAGAAAAGTCGTGGACAGCTATACAATGATTTTGAGGTAACCCTGACAATAAAGTTTTGAATTGGTCGCTTTGCCACGATGCCCTATGTTGATGTAATGGAAATGTTTTCAGTAATTCAGAAAAGTGTGCAAACAGAAGTGCTGGCTTAGTCTCTTTCTTAACCAAAAGTAGTTTACGCACGGTTTTATTGCCTTTCATGTTTACGTCGACGTTTTCAAACTTTTCCCACTTCACATTTTCTGCTTTATCTGATGTGTCAGTCTCATCTGGATGAAATTGTAGTTTGTGAATACCACACCTTGTGCACATCCGTTTTAAGCATGCGATGTCGTGATATCTGTCTCCGGTAGCACAAAGTGTAACGTCAGAAATTTCGCCGATGTCATTGAATATTGGAAATAGGTCATCCTGGACATACTTCTTTCTAAAGTCCATACAAGCTTTAAAACATGACTTTATTTCCACATGGTACCGGCAGCAACATGTCTGCCGGTCCTTCTGCCGTACCTGTCTTACATAATACGGTTTACAACCTTCAAAGGATCGTTGACCGATTGCAATATTTGGGTTTTCACGTTTAAAATCCAGGTAAACTTCCGTTTGAGTTTTCTCAAGAATATGCACCATGTGCTTCGAATAAACGTTGGGGGCAATTCTTTCTCTTTTAATATCCGACTTATTTCCCGTAGGTCTAGACACGCCAGTGGATAACCAATAATTGTAAGCAATGCGCTTTGTTTCAACCGGCAGAGCATCGGATCGTGTCTTTCTACATGTGTATGCCCAACAAGCACTTTGCGATGTCAAAATTTGTGTTCTAATTCGCTTACCGGCACATATACGATTTACTGGCAAATTCAACCTGTCTGCCAACCTTCGTTGACATTTTTTCTTAGCGATATTTTCTCCGCTTACAGATCCTATGATCGCGTTCATTGATCCTAAAGCTTCTTTTGATCGTTTTCTTTTTGTACTGTCTATTGCTGTTTTTATGTCATTAATCACTGCTGTGCCTATTTCTAATTCATTCCTTTCCTCCGGTGAAGTTAATAGATGCAACTCTGTTAAATGTTTTACTGTTGGGGATTTGGATTTGTCTATGTATGCCGCTAGCGTAGCAGTCCGTTTTTCGGGTGTCTCTGGCAATGCATTTCTAACTCGCTGAATAGCCCTATGCTTACTTGTTCTGTTGTTGAAATTGTTTGAATGGACTGGATTCAAAGGTGTATGTGGACAGTCAACAGTACATAAACTTGTCCTATATTTTCTTTTTCTGAGTTTCTCTTTCTCGCGTCTAGCTTTCACCTTCTCCCGCCACTCTCTCTTCCGGTTTGCTTCCTCTGTGTCTTTGTACTCCTTTTCAGATACGTTTGCCATGCTCATCATGTTCGCATGATGTTTTCTGTTACGCTCATTCTTTTCTTTCCGTTTTCTTTCTCTATACTTGAGGATTCTTTCCGTCTCGCTTATTGCCGGGCGGCATGTGCATGTACTGGTACTTGTAGTAGTGCTGAAAATGGAAAACGGATATAGTGCACATTACCGGTACGAATTATCACAGGAATATGATTGCTGTGTTTTAGAATATTTTCGTTATGTTTACGGGCGGTCTCTGATTCACCGGTCGCATTGTTTTCGGTCAACATAGTTAGTCACTACAAAGGGATGGAAGCATTTACTATTTACACCCGTATTTCATATGCAAATGAATATTATAGTCACGTACATGACGTCAAAAACACGATATGGGACATTCTGTCGGACACGGCAAATTAAAGAATATTCCGGTGTTTTGATGCCATAATTATCATTTGATGTACCAAATTAAAGACAATAAAAAGCACATTTTTGTCTGTTATTTTGTTTTTCACTTTTAGTAAACATTCGGTTAATGGCGATCTCTGAAAGATGACGTCGATGGGAAAACGACGATATTTTCATGCACGGGACAATTTGTCGGACATCGTAGTTTCATTACCCTGTCAACGTTACTGAAGTTTGGTGCTCCACTTCTTGATAATCTTGTTGTACGATGAAAGCACATATAACACAAACAATTTTTTTTTTACTTACGGCATCATACGGCTTTTTCAGAACGAACTTCGGTCTTACTTTCTCTCTCTTTTTCCGATGGGACAACTTTGTCAGCCTTCTTGTTTTGTAGGTACATTGTTTACCACGGAATACACGCGCAAAACGGAAGTTACGTCACGATCGCCACCCGACGTCAGTCGGACGGTCCAAGTTTAATTAAATTTCGCGCAAAAATGAGCGCGTTTTTAATAAAGACAGCATTTTTACAGATGTCAAATGTAACGCGGGACAGCGTAAATTACACTAGATGCCGAGCGTTGTTGTCTTATTTATATCGAGGGATAATTATTTCTCTGCAAACAAATATGCTCATCATAATCTACGTGGAATTACCTTTAATTTGATATATAACAATATGGAATGCACGTATTATTGAAGGTGCTACATCAAATAGAACATGGTTTTAACCGCATTTTCTGACAATAACGTCAGAATCTTGCGCAACGTCATAGCCATTTCAATACTGACAGTCATTGACCACGTACTGTGTTGAAATATGGTTGACAAGCGTGAAGCTAACTGTGAACAAATTAGAGGCTATATAAAGGTTCGCTCAAAACTTGGTATTTCTGCGAAGCAGATATACGATGAACTCGGACATGTATTTGCAGGTACTAATGTATCCTACAGTACAGTTTTTAGGTGGGCGAAGAAGTTTTCAGTTGGTGTAGAGTCTGTTAAAGATGCTGCAAAGTCAGGGCGCCCAAAGACTGCAACCAGTAAGAATGTAGTATCAAAAATAAGAGAAATCATCTCAAAAGATGCCAGATATACTGTGCGACAAATTGCATGTATAGTGGGGGTTTCACTATCCTCGGTCCATTTGATATTGCGAAGAATTATGAAAGTTAGGAAGATATCTGCTCGATGGATACCCCATTTGCTTACAGATGAGCAGAAGAGGAAGCGTGTAGAAACGGCAAAGGAATTGCTGAAACGCTTCCCAAAATATGATAAAAAGAAGTTTGCTAATGTCATTACAGGGGATGAGACCTGGGTGCATTTTTTCGAGCCAGTGCGCAAAGTAGGGAATAAAGTATGGGCTACGAAAAACAGTCGCAGACCCACTGTGGCAAAGAGAACACAAAGCGTAAAGAAGGTTTTGTATGCCATTTTTTTCACGGATACAGGTCTTGCCGTACAAATTCCTGTACCAAAGGGTAGGTCTGTGACAGGAAGATTCTATCGTGACGTAGTACTGAAACGGGTTGAGAAATATTTTGTAAAACGTCGCCCCAAAACGGGTATTCGGAACGTGCGGTTGTTACATGACAATGCTCCAGCACATACATCCGCCATTGTTACGCAATTTTTGAAGTCCAAAAAGGTCACAGTACTACCCCATCCCCCTTATTCTCCAGATTTATCCCCATGCGATTATTTTCTGTTCCCAAAACTGAAAAAAATCCTCTCTGGTCGAAGATATTATTCCCGGCAGGCTCTTGGTTCTGCTGTTCACCAGTGCCTCATTAGTGTGCCCAAATCAGAGTACCGTGACGCTTTCAAGAAGTGGATTGTTCGGTTGAAGTTGTGTATTTCGAACAACGGAGAATACTTTGAAGGGATGAAGTGAAAAGACCGGCTCAGCTTCAATTCAATTACGATTCCGGGAGGAAAGTGCATTACTTTTCGAACACCCCTCGTATGGTTGAAAGGGTTAAGTCAAAATCGCATACCACCGGTGGAACGACGGGCAATAACAAGTTTAGAGGTATTCCGATGGTTTGTTAAACCAATTGCTGCGCAAAATGTACTGATACAGTAAATTACATTAACTGTTTGTATATTTGTTACAATGTAAACATTCTATAAATGTAAGATAAACACATTAGTCACAACTTTCCCGATTAGTTCAGCCGTCCGTTTATTCAGAATCTCAATATACAGTACGGTCTATATTATGAATGACAAAACCCAGCTAGCTCCGCTCATATATAGAGGTTATGTTTTAGTCCGCGACTGTTATTGTATCCCCCACGACGAAAGTCGGGGGATACTATGGATTTGACG
>JBEVXV010000336.1:0-7126 GCA_040505915.1 Sedimenticola sp.
CGAATAGTTACTCTTATTCAACGAAAATGAGCGGAAAAAAGGGCCGGAATGGGCTTACCGCAGTAGGTGTCCTATTCTAGGACAGGCTCCTGGGTACGCAAGGGACGAAACTTCAGCTCTCCTTGTAGACGATCTCGACCAGAAGCACCCCACCGTTACACGTGATTTCACCTTTCTTGTGTGCTATTCAATTCGCACCAACTTATTAAAGGATTCCTTAAATAGGGTGGTAGGTCTACACTACTACTTAAAAGATCAGGCCAAGGCACAATAATAAAGATGATGCGTAACTATTTCAGTGGCCCCTGTTACGAGGCTATTTTTTCCAGGAGGCCGGAGTCGAGCACCAACTGAATAGTTACGATGATGTTACGTGATTAATGAAACAGTGGTTTGGCTATATGTGCGCTTCCGGCTGTACGCTGAATAGTAGCTGTGATTTCCCTCAATATATGGGGGCAGCGCCGGATATCGCAGGGTTCCAAAACGGGAGAAATTTCATGAAAAGAATCACCCAGTTAGCAGTGCTGCTAACCTACCTTGCTGTGAATGCCCCTTCAGTGTCAGCCACCCCCCCACCTGCCTATGAGGGGAGAAGGTTGTTTGTCTCCTACTGTCAGTTGTGTCATGGAGTCGGCGGAAAAGGGGACGGCCCACTCTCTAGGGAGTTAAAGATCACTCCTTCAGATCTAACCACTACTGTACGTTCCAGAAGTGACACTATTCTCAAGAAGATAATCACCGGAAATGGGCGGCAAACGATAACAGGGCGTGACCGTCACAATCTGCTCAGTGCGGCTATGCCTGAATGGAAGAGTGTCTTTAACGATAGCCAGGTCGAGGCATTGATTGCCTACCTGCGTTTCATTGGTAATAAAAAGCATGGACTGATGGGGGATCCTGAAGTGGGTATGCGTCTCTATCAAAAATACTGTCATGTCTGTCATGGAGAAGAGGGGGATGGTGACGGCATCATGACGACGCTCATGGGTATCAACCCAATGGACCACACCAACCCCAATGAGACCAACAGTATCGGCAATGCTGGATTGATCAGGAGTATTTTTGATGGCCAAGGGAAATTCATGCCCGCCTGGCGCGGCATACTCAGCCAGGGCGATGTCGAGGCACTGGTGAGCTACATCAGGCTGCTTTCTCAGTAAAGAGGGTGCGGTAAAGGAGGCTTCGTAATGAAATAGACTCAAATATCTCTTACGAAGAGTGTGGCAACTTTACCGGCAATTTTGTACCTGGCATTTGAAATAGGCCTTAAGAACTGGCACCTAAGATTTGTGAATGGTGTTCGCTACAGAGAGGGGGCGAAACATCAGCTCTCCTTGTAGACGATCTCCACCAGAGGCACCTCCCACTCATCGACTCGGCAGCCGGAATGGTATTTTTCGTCACTTGTCTGGGTACTGTACTGGACCATGGCGGTAATGCGGATAGCCTCAATAGATTGCAGCCGATGGCACCACTGTTGACATGCGCTTTTCGACAGTCTCGCCACGGTTACCTTATTGTGGTGCAGGTGTATCTCATCACCCTCTTTGACCGCTTGCAGTGCATCGCCCACCTGTAGTTGTGCGAGATGCCGGTGAATCGGGTCTCCTGAACCCCGGCGACCGGCAAAGCCAAGATCGACATCCGCAAGGCTCAGTAGGGTGTAGCGTCTGCCGAGGGCGGTTGTCGAGATATCTTCATCGATCACGGCCTCTCTCTTAAGTAGAAAATCGCCCTCTAGTTCGGAGGCAAAACCACTCAGGTCACCCGGCAACTGAAACAGGCATAGGGTCTCACGGGCACGGGTCATAGCGACATAGTAGAGTCGGCGCTCCTCCTCCTGTCTCTGCTGTGAGCCGTCCCATCCACCTGCGGGCACAAAAACATGGGCAAACTCCATCCCCTTTGCGGAGTGAACCGTGCTAAGAAAAAGGCCCTCTATGGGCGGTGCTCCACGCTGCCGCTCCATGAGCGCTTCACAAACATACTCCACTGCCTGTTTTACCGGCAGCACACTGTTCACTGTCTCCTCCTTCCATGCCTCCACAATAGTGTGCAGTAATTTCCACCATGGGCTCTCACTGGAGAGGCCGGGCAAGCTGTCGAGCTGTTCCAGTAGCTGATCGCCGTTGAGTATCACCTCACCTGTTGAGGCCAGCAGGTCGAGATAGCGGCGAATCTCCCGCACCTTGAATGGTGAGGGCAGCTTCTCGGTATCGGTCATCATCGCCACCGGAATCCCCTCCTGCTCACACAGGGCTCGCACCGGCTCAAGTACCGACCAACGGCGGGAGAAGACGGCGCAGTCTGACCATCTCATACCGGCATGAAGCTGTTTGAGGCGCTTCAGTTCAGTAATCAATGCCAGTGCCTGCTGGGGCAATCCGTTGACCGTTAGCAGTTGAACCCGACCACGCCCCAGAGGGTCGAGGCTGCCCCATCTACCCCCAGGATCCAGGTCTGTCCGCTGGGGATTGATATGGCAGGCGTGATCCCCTTTCATCCGGTCATGATTATGGGCGATCAGCTGATTAGTGGCGGTGATGATGTGGTGGCTGGAGCGGTAGTTGTCCACCAGGTAGTGAACCTGGGCTTGGTACTCCTCCCTGAAGCGGTGAATAAACTCGATATTGGCTCCACGAAACTGGTAGATATTCTGGTCGTCGTCCCCTACTGCCATGATGCTTGTTTTCTGATCTTCATCTTCGAGCGTGCGGCCAGCGATGGCGGAGACCAGTTCATACTGATCGGCATCGATATCCTGATACTCATCTACCAGTATGTGGCGATAGCCCGCCAACAACTGTTCACGCACCTGATCCGGCTCCAGCCCCAACAGCGCCTTCTCCCCTTTCAGCAGCGCCACCGCTTCCTTGAGCACGGCGTCAAAATCCAACATCTCCCCCTCCTGCTGGTTGCGCCGCTCAGACAGGGAGTGCCCTGTCAGGCGCAGTGCCAGTCCATGATAGGTCTGGATCGTCACTCCATATAGGTCAGTAGCCACTAATTTATGCAGGTGTCGCCGTAAGCTGTTGGCGGCATTACGGTTGAAGCAGAGCACCAGGATGGTGTCGGGCTGTTGCCGCTCTACCCGCAGCAGATAGGCGCAGCGATGGACTACCGCACGGGTCTTACCGGAACCAGGGCCAGCAAGTACCAGCATGTTGTCATCCATTTTTGCGGCGACAATACTCTGCTGTACCGGGTTTTCCAGATCGTCGACTATACGCTGGTAGGACTTCTGGCTGGTGGCACGGCCAATAAGCGCCCCTTGCCCGGGGAAGTAGCGCTCTACAAACTCCGACTTATCCATGGCGAAATAGGCAGCCACCAGATTCAGTGCCTGGCCAATCTTCTCTAATCCCTTGCGTGCATACTCGTTGATCACATGCACTTGGAAGATACGCTCTGCATAGTGGTGGGAGAGTGGCTCGTAATCCCCTTTCGTATACTTTACGCCCTTACGTTCCGGCAGGATGCGGATGGTCATCGCCTGACGGAACACCGCCAGACCCTTCTGCAGGGTGATAACCCGCATCTCATGGAGAAACATCAGCGCACGGTCGATCGCCGCCAGCGGATCCTTAAGCTGGCTGGAGAGGATGATGTCGCCACGTATGGCATCCAGAATCTCCTCGGCGGAGAACTCCACCAGCAGATCAGCGCTTACGCCAGTAACGGCGGGTATTTTTCCAATAATCGTCACGAGCACAAGCTGGGCCACGGCACGCCGACGCTCGGCGGTCTCCTCCAGGGCCTGCCAACTGCGCTGTAATTTCACCCGATAGTGATCCTGCCCCGAGTAGCGTAGATCGATGCTGCCCCGGCTCCCCGCCAAACCCTGGCCATCGTGAGAGAGCCCCTGCAGCAGGCTGCGCAGGATCTCCGGGTTGCTCTCATGCCCGAGGTCACAGAGCCGTTGATTGAGCCGACGTAGGGAGAGGCTCTGCCACTCACCTTGATCTGCATCGGGGGCCTCTTCAGGCAGCAAACCGAGCATCTCCCGCTCAAGTGCGCAGACCTGCTCCAGCAGGATGTTGGAGGCCTGCTTCACGCCATGTCTAATGTAGGCGGTCAATTGCAGACTCTTCTCTATCAGCCCCACATCTGCCATGTCGTAGAGGGTGCGTAGAACCCGCTGGCTCTCGGTCTCATCTTTTCCATCGCTTGCCCTCTCACTCTCATCGCGACTGAACGCCGCATGCTGGGCCAACTCATCAGCACTGAACCCCTCATCACTCTGCGCATTAATCAGGGCGTCGAGAATCGCCAACCAGCGCTGCTCCTGACGAGCGGACAGATTCAGCTTCGCCATGCGCTCCTTCGCCTCCTCCAGCCCCTTGACCTGGGGCCGACCCTGAAACACCTGGGTTCGGTTCTGATTGCGCTCGATAAAGCCGGCTCGCTCCAACCAGGCAACGGCGGTAACCACCTTGGTGTTGGCGTTACGATCATCCATATCAAAAGAGGCATCCACCCGCTCTGAGCGCAGTAGCTCGCCACTGGTCAGCACTACCTCCCCCTTCCGGTTACGACCGGCAGAGCGCAGGCCACGCAGGATCTGCGCGATATCCTTGAGACTCAACTCGGAGAAGCTACCCATCTTGAACTGTGTCTCTATGTCACTCTCGTCATAGAGCAGCACGCAATCAGCAACCTCACGATCACGCCCGGCGCGTCCCGCCTCTTGCAGGTAGTTCTCCAGGGAGCCGGGGATCTCCGCATGGATTACCAGGCGTACATCGTTCTTGTCTATACCCATGCCGAAGGCGTTGGTAGCACAGATCACCCGGGTGACTCCAGCTGAAAAGTTCTCCTGAATATGGCGTTTCACCGGAGCCTCCAGCCCGGCGTGGAAAGCGGCGGCATCCCACCCCTGGTGAAGCAGGTACTCAGCCAGCTCCTCGGTTCTCTTGCGGGTGGCACAATAGACCAGGGCACAACCCTCGCCCTCGGGATTGAGATGTTCCATGAGCAGATGGTGGACTCTTGCCTCCTTCTCCGCACGATTGACCATCTGCACCTCAAACTGCAGGTTATGCCGCTCTACCCCGCCCTCAAATAGAGCCAACTCCTGGCCCAACTCACGCTGAAAGTAGCCGATAATCTCGCTCTTTACATCCTCCTTGGCGGTGGCGGTAAAACACTGCACCGGTGGTAGCAGTGCCTGCTGCTGTTGGGTGAACTCCTTGATGAAACGAGCGGCATAGAGGTAGTCGGGGCGGAAGTCATGCCCCCATTTGGAGAGGCAGTGTGCCTCGTCGAATACCCAGCAACCGATCTCCCGGTGGCTGATCGCCGCAGTGAAGGAGCGATTGCGCAGCTGCTCCGGTGAGACATAGAGTAGCGCTACATCCCCGAGGCGGATGCCGTCCAGCACCTCACCTCGCTCTGGTGCCGTCAACAGGCCGTAGAGAGCTGCTGCATTGGGTGAACCGGTCTTGTTACGCAGGTTATCTACCTGATCTTTCATCAGCGCCTGCAACGGCGAGATGATGATGGTCAACACCCCCCGGCGCTGATAACGAACGAGCGCGGGTAGTTGGTAACAGAGTGACTTGCCACCGCCGGTAGGCAGGATGGCAAAAAGGGGTTGATCGCCCATGGCACTGAGTACGATGCTCTGCTGCAGGCTCTCTCCATCAGAAGAGGTTGGCTCATTACGGAAGGAGGAAAAACCGAAGTAACGCTTCAACTGGGTGATGGGGTCGTGGCTCTCACGGCAGTAACTGCACTCTGGTTGATCACAGGGCACATCGCGCAGTTGCCGAATAATCGGTGCCACATCGGCAAACTTTCGCCGTACCCAGGGTGGAAGAACGGAGTTACCACCCGCCACCCGCAGCCAGGCAATCGCGTAGGCGATTGCAATTTTCTTTTCCGGATCCGGCAGGGTCTGAAAAATCACCTTCAGAAAATTGGTCGAGCAGACCTGCCCCACCAGTTGCTGCTTGATAATTTCGAGGGCGCGTGATGCCCCTACCTGCTCTACCCCCATGGCGTCCAGAGCAGCACAGAACCCCCGGCCCAGGGTCTCTGTATCCAGGCAGTAGCGATAGAACGCCAGGATATCCGGCTCACTCTCATTGAGTTCACTAAAGCGCGCCCATTGATCCCTAAAGACTGAGAGCGCCAATCGCGCATCAGCCACCGGATCGTTGAGTGTGTCGCGAACCAGCTTATAGTCCTTAACCAATCGATGGTAGGGGTTCTCAGGAAAAGCCAGTGGGGAGAAGTAGAGGGTATCAATGACTGGTTTGTTAAACAGCTTAAGATCTGGCACCAGGGCACGCAGTAGAGGCAGGTCGTGATGAAGTATGTTGTGGCCGAGGAGATAACCGGCAGGTGCGGTAAAACGGTCCAACTCCCGAAGCGCCTTGACCTTATTGAAGCGTCCCTGCCGCAAAAACTCCCGTCCGGCAAACTGAGCGCCAATTGCATACAGTTTGCCGGATTCGTTGATCTCCAGATCGATGGAGACTACCTGCGCTAAAAAACGGTCAACCGACATATTTTCAGTGACTTATGACTTCTCATAAGAGGCATGGTAGCAGAAAGCGGGTCACTGAAGAACCCACTTCCCCTTAAGGAGCCTGTGAATCAGTCTGGCCAGATTGAACTCTACCCAAGTGGTCCAATATCAAGGGTGCGGTTGCAGCTGACAACAGGCTATTAGTAAGCATTTTTAATGCTGATATATTGGCTCCTGAGTAGAGGGCAATCGGTCATCACTTGTTCAGATCGCATACCAGAAGCGGCACGCATACCCCGCCTGTCGCTGACATTGCTACTTGCCCGGTTGCCTCGCCAACACATAATTCCCCTACCCTTATCTCTGTTTATGTTAGCTGTCTTTCCACGGAGTCTATCGCAACCGGGAAGGGAAAAAAATTTGCTTTGAAGATACTATTCGTTTTCAAATGTAAAAATATGTGATTGTAGAAGAAATTTATAGGTGAATCATGATCAAACCCTGGCCTCTGTTGTTTACCTTGGTGCGATGTTCATCGTGACTAACAGTCGCTCCTTGGCACCTTGACGCTCACAAGAATTGCCCCACCTTCGCTCACTAAAACAGACCCACCCGGACTTCAGATCGTCAGCACCTAACCTCATCCCCCTA
>JBEVXV010000337.1:0-6304 GCA_040505915.1 Sedimenticola sp.
CCCTCAATGTGCAAGTTATAATTTATATGGATCAGACAAATTTATTAAATAAAGTGTGTTTTGAGGAATTTGAAGGATTATTTTATAATGTAGAATGGACATGAAGGTACACGCTTTCATATTTCATACGTGATTACTGATTAGTGTCTATTGTGTTCACATATGTAGTTTTGAGTTTGTATACACATCATATAGTGCATAAATTTGAACCCCGCCCACCGAGTTTACGTGTATTGGGAAAATCGCCGATAAGCCGGGAGCCGGTCACTCGACCCGTCACGCTCTGGTGATTACTGTGTACACGCGTCAATTTGAGGATCGGGACTCGGGTCACTTTTGTCGGCACCTAATTCTGGTGTGCATCTGGTGACACACATTCGATACACTGGTAACGCATATTCGACCGATGGCGGCAGCTTGTCAACACAGTGACAACGAGCGAATAATAAGCGTTGACTTGCTTGATGATGCAGACACGTATGTTAACTCTGTAATGTCATCTCAGGTCATGTCAGCGACATTGGTTACACCGTTACCAAGTAATTCAAGTAGGAAATGATGTTTATCGGCACCGGACGTAACCGAAACAGAAGTGAAGAAGTATAGATGCACGGACACTGCTGGTGAAACTGGACGGGTGGGTACCGTTAAAGCGAAACGAAAGTTACTAAATGTACAGAGTAATAAAGATGACACTCAAGTCGTAGATCTTGATTCAACGTCACAACAAACCATTGTTCATGAACATATACCTGATAAGACTAATAGTAAACAGTGTTCCAAAACAAAACAGGGAAAGGAACAGAAAAAGGCTAAGAAGAAAGCTAAACAGCGTAAAGATGAATCCGAAACAGTTTCAATAGTAGCCGATGTACATAGAGACAATAGCGACGTCGACGATGTGGGTAGCTTCCTGAACGTCATGTTTAGAGAGTCAAATGAAAATATCGAGGGCAGAGACCTAGTAAATGTAATGAACCGATTCGCGGATGAAATGACGAAGATGAACAGCAACATGCAAAAGATGTGGCAAGATGTTAATACTAGGATAGACACAATGGCAGTTGACATCGAGAAAAAGGTGACAAATAAACTAAATAATGTAATAGACAAAAGAGTTAACAACGAAGCAGTAAAGATGAAACGTGAAATCGGTAAAAGTGTAGATCAGCTACGTGGTGATATAAGCGACGATCTGAAATGCCTACAAGAACAAATTGATGAAATTCCACGCCAAACCATAGTTAATAGGGAGTGTGATGATAAAAGTTTAAACTTTTGTATCCGAAATCATGATCAAAGAGAAAATGAAAATGTCTCCGCCATAGTAACCGACCTGCTGAAAGAGGGGTTGAATCTACGCGGCATGAAATTCAAAAAGGCAGTTCGTAAAGGTCGTGTCGACAATAAACCCGGAATTATAATAGTGACATGCGAAACAGTGGATGACAAAAACAGTATCATGCAGAAAAAGACACAACTGAGGAATAGCAGGAGATACGAGAGAGTATATCTACATGTGGACCAGTCGATAGAAACCCGTGTCAACAGTAACAACATGAAAATATTATTGTCCGCTCTGCGCATTCCGGGTGTTAGACTACGAGGTTCTCGGCTAATCGTCGACTCACAGACCGACAATAATGTTGATCTGGAGGACGGAAATGTTCGTCACAACAACAATCGCGAATCACACAACAGTTATGGTACCAACAGACCACAGTCGTCCAGGAACAATTACGATAACCGAGACGACAATTCACGACAAAATAGACATATTGGCAGCAGCAGTCGCGAATACCAACAGAGCAGAACCGATAGTAACCGGCGACAACGGTCCAGTATGAACTATGAAAACCGCGCAACGAACACAGCACATGGGCACAGACAGAATGAACACCAACTGTATGATAGGGTCAATAGAGATGCCGGAGATAGAAGTGATAATCCGAGATATGAACATAATAGGACGGATCGCAACAATTTGAGCTATAACAATAGGTATTCAAGATAGGTAAAACTCGGGTTTTGGAATGTAAATGGCTGGTGTGCTGATGATGAGTCTGACAATCACGTTTTCAGGGAAGCTTGTTTAAACAATTTGGACCTAGACATTGTATGCATAGCTGAAACGCACTTGACATTAGGTCAATCTATACATGTACCTCAGTACACATTTTTCGGACATAATAGAGATAACATACATGTTAATGCCAGGAGTGGTTCTGGTGGAGTTTGTGTACTTGTGCGTAACGAACTTTGTACTATATTTGACATTGCCATACTAGATAAAGCATATGAAGGCATTATCTGGTTGTCCTTCCGACATAAATTGTCTGGCAGAACGTTCAATGTTTGTGCCTGTTATTTGCCTCCATATGGTTCATCGCGCTATGTCAATGCACAGGAATTTTATGACAAACTTCTAGCTAACATTTATGAATATCAGCATATGGGTGAATTTATTATTTGTGGTGATTTTAATAGTAGAATCGGTGACATGTCTGATTTTATTGAAGGAGTTGATGTTTTACCTGATAGACATATAGTTGATTTTACCAAAAATTCGTACGGTGAATTTCTTTGCAATTTTCTGATTGATAGCAACTGTTGTATAGTAAACGGAAGAAATCATGACACGAATAATTTTACATTTGTTTCCACACGAGGAAGTTCGGTGGTTGATTACATCATTGTACCGTATGAAAATATTGATCGATGTGATAAGTTTACTGTCCGTAGTTCAGCAGATCTACATTCTGTGAATGGTGTTGAATCTAGAATTATACCAGATCATTATCTATTATCATGTAGTTGTACTCTAAGGTGTCTGGAATTGGGAGGCAAACTACCACGTAATAAAACGGTAATTGAAAAAAGAGTTACGAGATATGATGTCTCCTCTATTCCAGACAGCTTTTGTAATGATGCAGACACAGTTGCATACCTGCAAGCCTTGGGTGATTTCGAAGAGGGTATACAAACTCAGCTTAATATTGATAAAGCATATGATGATTTTTGTTTAAGGTTAACACAAGAAATGTCAACAAAACTTCCACATAGACAAGTTGTCATTCAATATGGTGTGAGTAATAGACGGATGAGAGTTCGTAAACCTTGGTGGAATGATGGATTGCAAACACTGTGGAATGATATGTGTAGTGCTGAGAGAACGTGGCTAAAATGTAGGAATGGTCAGAAACATACTTTTAAACATGTATATGTTCAGGCACGTAGACTATTTGATCAAAATGTACAGCGAAGAAAACGCAATTATTGGTTTGACATGCAGCGTGAAATGATAGAAAATGCTAATCATAACAATAATGATTTTTGGAAATTCATAGGTCGGGTGGGTACGAGAGATAATAGGAAGCAAGAAATACCAATGGAATTCATTAATGAAGATGGAGAGTTGGTAACTGAACATAACGAGGTTTTAGAAAAATGGAAAACCGACTTCTGTTCATTGCTTAATCCATCAGCAGATAACCTTGTTGAGTTGGATCAGGTTGATGTCATGTATAATGTAGACGATAATGTTAATGACATGCACCAGTTAGCTTGTGATTTTACTATGTCGGAGGTCAAAACAGCTGTATATAAAGTTAAAAAGAATCGATCAGCAGGTGTTGACAACATTCCTGGTGAGGTACTTAAGAATGACAATGTAATAGCTTTTTTACATAAATTGTGTAACATGTGTTATCGTTCTGGTACAGTTCCAGATATATGGTCAAAATCATTGATATGTCCCATACCAAAAGGTACATCAAGTGACCCTAGAGATCCTCTATCTTATAGAGGCATTGCCATTACACCTGTTGCATATAAAGTGTATTGCACCTTACTAAATGATAGAGTTACAAAATGGACTGAGCTTAAAGGAATATTATATGACGGCCAAAATGGGTTTCGAAAGGGTAGAAGCACTATTGATCACATAAGTGCATTGACAAACATTATTGAAACTCGAAAAAAAATGAAAAAATCTACTTTCTGTGCTTTTATCGATTTTAAAAAAGCTTATGATTCTATAAATAGAGATATCCTATGGTCTAAACTTGACAAACTTGGTTTTACTGGAACGCTATTGAATGCTATAAAGTCTATATACAATAATGTTTTATATTCTGTTAAACTCAACGGATTTACTACTGATTTTTTTAGTGTTACATGTGGATTAAAACAGGGATGTTCTTTATCACCCATACTTTTTAACCTGTACATTAATGATCTGTCTCTGAAGATTCGGGCTCTAGGAAAGGGAGTTAGGATTGATGATGATATTGTTTCTATATTGTTATTTGCTGATGATGTAGTTCTTATTGCTGAATCCGAAGCAGACCTACAAGCAATGCTAAATGAATTAGGTGATTGGTGTGTCAGAAATGCAATGAACATTAATCCCACAAAATCCAATATCGTACAATTTCGTAATCCTTCTGTTATGATATCAGATTTTATATTTAATGTAAATGGAAATGTGGTATCATATGCGAGTCAATACAAATACCTAGGGCTTGTACTATCTGAACATTTGGATTTTAATATCACAGCAAAAACAGTTGCACAATCTGCAGGTCGAGCCCTCGGGTTATTAATTGCAAAATCAAAGACCCTAGGAGGTCTCCAATATGATGTATTTACCAAATTGTACGAATCAATTGTATGTCCTGTTATTTTATACGGCGCCGCAATATGGGGAACTCGTTCATATACATGTATAAATGCTGTACATAATAGGGCGGCACGATATTTTTTAAATGTTGGTCGTTATACCCCTAATGCTGCTGTAAACGGTGACATAGGTTGGCAGCCAATTGAAGTACAATGCTGGAAAACTGTTTTAGCACATTGGTGTCGTTCTATAAACATGATTCCAACTAGACTAAATAAATCAATTTTTCGCTGGTCAACTGAAAAATGTAACAGGAGATGCAACAATTGGAGCTATCGAGTCATTGATATGTTAAAGTCTTTTGGTTCTGACATCTTCTGCCGCATTGATCAGTTCATATCAAAAGCACAAGTGTTAAATACAGTACTACCACTACTGACTGATAAATACATTTCTCAATGGTCGGCGGATGTCAGTAGAGTAGATTCAAGAACGGGACGCGGTGGCAATAAATTAAGACTGTATATGACATTTAAACATGAATATTGTGTCGAATCATATTGTAAGCAGGTTTTCAATAGGTCCCATCGTGGCGCATTGTCTAAATTTAGAAGCGGTACAGCACCAATTGCACTGGAGCATGGGAGATACACTGGATTGCCGGTGAATGAAAGATACTGTTTTAATTGCAATAATGTTGTAGAAGATGAAAAACATGTTTTACTTGTCTGTCCACTGTATGATAATATACGTATTGATTTGTTCGAAGAGGCAAGGGGGATCATTGCAAATTTTGATGAGTTAAGTGTTGATGAAAAAGTAGCATTTATCCTTTCTAACCCTAATATTGCAAAATTGAGTGCCAAAACCTGTTCATTGATTTTAAATAAAAGACGTGATACCTTGTACAGATAATTTATATTCAACATTTTTAATATATAATTAAATAGCTAATATATACGACACATATTTAATAACTGGAGGATATTTTTATAATGTAAATACTGTACTACTTTTCTTAGAATAATGACCATGGTATTTTAGTGATGTACATTCTGAGTAGTCATTGCTAATCAGTTCATCTACGATCTGATCGGGGTGATATCTGTTTTTAGTGTGTTTTTTTTGTGGGAAACTATGCACGCTTGTGCCCATTACACACGATAGTTGTTTCTTATCCTGACTTGCTTAAGTTTATTTTAAATTAGCGATTAGCGATGGCTACTTGGCTTTATTTTTAGCATGTGAATAGCGTCCTGTTAGAATAGTGTTTGATACCATTTGTTATTATCACTGATTTTTTTTTTAAACATAATGAACACGGTGATAACGACAACTGTATCGATACTACAGTACGTATGTATTAATTGTAAATACCGTCTCTCATAATTCAACATTGAATGGCAGCTGTACAATGTATGTATGTATATTATTGTGATTATTATGATGGTATAGCTGGTGAGACGTTAATAAACAAATCTTATCTTATCTTATCATAATTGGAATCTTGTCATGGGGCAATCCATGCTTCTATGGCACATATTTCCTATGTAAGTGTCACTTCATCTCAGGGAGTTTTAAACCAATTTAACACGATACTGTCCGTTGGGATATATTTAAAATGTGAAGAAAGAGAAGAATATAAAACATTTATTATTTTCTTAATTAACAAACGTGGTCTAC
>JBEVXV010000338.1:0-4633 GCA_040505915.1 Sedimenticola sp.
TCAACACTAACATATGAAGGGTGCATTGTTGATTGCAGACTATAGAGCGCACAATTTTCAGACTTACGAACAGCCGGCTGGGTTCAGTATTGGATATTCTGTATGCAGAGGTGCGACAGTGAAATCCATTAAAACAGAAGCGTTTGACAAACTGCGAACTCTTTCTAACTGTGACACTTTAACTGTAAAAATAGCCGTAGGAATCAATGACTTAACAGAGCTATTCTATAACAAAAATGGTGAAAAAGAACTGAAGCGTTAAAGTTTAACAGTCGATCATCTTCTAGAAGAACTACTGTCATTCAAACGTGAATTGCGAGCAATAAATTCACACGCACTGATAGGGTTTATCACAATGCCGCCTGTGCCATAATTTACGAAATATAGGGAACACAGGATTGCTAAAGGGTTACTAAGAACTCCACAACTTGGTGAAAATTTGCTGCATGCAGACCAGTTACAATTAAATGCAGATTTAGACTGGTTGAATGGTGAGTTGAAAAAGGAAAATAACCGCAAACAGTTAAATAATCAAAAAGGCTGTCAAACAATTTCATGGCATTCTGACATTCGCCGAAGTAGCATCGTAAAACGCATGCGTGACGGAACTGTGAAACGCAAATTGAAGAACAACTTTAAAGATTTATATGACGGAATACACGCTGTTAGCGAATTAAAACATCGGTGGCACACTCGGGTCATTAATACGTGCGAACAAGAATTAACATACACAGATGACGAGAAAAACGCTGACAGTATAAGTAGTACACAGGGTGATCCACATTCATGTGAAGCTGAATCCAGTGACTCGGAAGAAGAAAATTGGGACTTCAAGAGACAAAGACGCACAGTAACAATCTACACATTGAATAGTACATTATGTAAATTGGTGAGCAACATGTAGTGGCTTACCTGTATATTTTTCGGTTTGTATACATGTACATGCCATTTCTTAGAGACTGGGACTAAATTAGCAAAGCGAAATTCTATAATATTTTTACATAAGTGACCACTAAACCAGCATTATCACAGACACTGAAAGCACGACGCCAAGTAGGCCAATTGTTATGCCGGACACATTTGCCGGTGATGACACAGAGTCGTGGGAGGATTGGATTTCTCAGTTTGAAGATTGCGCCTCTTTAAATGGTTGGGATGACGACCTACAAGTAAAATTTCTTTGCTTAAGATTAAAAGGACAGGCCAGGTCAGCACTTAGGGATATTGATTCTGAATATAAAGACAATTATGATGACCTAAAACAGGAATTATACAAGCGCTTTGCTACAGTAAAGCGACCAGACTTATGCAAGTCAGAGTTATTATCACGTCGAAAACTAGCTGGTGAGTCGTATCTCCAGTTAAGCAATAGCATACGTAGTCTAGCGGTAAAGGCGTACCCAGACTTACCCAGCAATATCAGGGATGAGTTGGCCAAGGACCAATTTGTGAGAGCACTGGAAGGTGTGGAGCTGTCATTGAAAATACGACATGCAAATCCAAAAACGCTAGACGAAGCTGTTCGGATGACTCTAGAGTGGGAAGCAGTGGAGCGTGACGTGAAATATTCTCAAGGTAAAAGTAGTACAACAGCAGTAGTGCAGCCAGATCGTGGAGCGGCAGCTGGTAGCGGCCACTCTGACGGGACATCTGAACTAATGTCTGTGATGAAAGATTTGGTTGTACTGCTGAAAGATGAAAAGGAACAGAAAACATCGGCAGGCTGCTCACGAGGCTTTGGCAGAGGCAGACCGATGAGGGTGGGGGTAGAAGCACTAGGGGTGGCAATACAGGACGGTCTAACGGTCAGTGTTGGAACCGAGGTGATTGGGGGCATTTCAAGTACAACTGTCCGAAAGAACTGCGAAACACAACAGGCGAAGGTTGTTGGACATGTGGAGGGACAGATCACGTACGTGCAAATTGTCCCGTTTTGCAGAAACATCGTCAGGGAAACCAGTAAATGCTGAGGTTGTGGGTCAAACCTCAGCTAACAACGACCCAGGGACCCATAACACTGGTGTTTCGACACGAGATTGTGCTGCGGCTGGGGCATCGATCACATGTGATGGTAATGTTGGTGGAGTTGATACGGAAATCTTAATTGACACGGGTTCAGTATATTCATTAATTAGTGATGATATGTGGAAAAGAGTATACTCCACAGATAAACACTACAAACAACTAAAAACATTCAATGAAAATGTAGTATCAGCAAATGGACAACCGATGCCAATATTGGGAGAGCTCGATGTGAGTATAAGTGTACATAATTCAAAGGGTATTCAACGTGTTCTCGTGGCTGAGGACCTGGCACAAGAGTGTATAGTGGGCATTTATTTTCTACAACATCAAAAGTGTACTGTAAATCTGGCAGAGATGAAACTGACAATAGATAATAGTGACGCCAACTTACAGCTCATGAAGAAAGGTCCAGTTGTGTGTAGAATACCTATTGCAGAGACGATCATAATTCCACCTGAACACGAAATGATAATTGACGGAAATATGAAAGCCAAAGGGCGAGGTGTGGTACTCGCAGATAGACAAGGGATAGTGGAACCAAAGGTAAATACGTGCAAACAAACATACGGAGTATTGATTGCACGTGTACTAGCAAACTCTTTCAGATTGAAAGTACCCATGAGAGTGGCAAACTTATCAACGGAACCAATAACGTTATATAAAAACACGAACGTGGCTACATTCGAAACGGTCGAAATAGAAAAGCCCACAGAGATAGTGCTTGGAAGTGTATCAACTAGAACTAATTGTAGAACTGGGTTGGACATCCTTAATGAAGTGGATGCTGACCAAAATAAGTTGTCAGAAGACGAAACGCAGCAATTAGAACAATTATTGGGTGAATATAAAGATGTATTTTCCAGCGGACCTTCAGATTTATGAAAAACAGCCAAAATACAACACAACATCGACACAGCTGATGCTGTGCCCATACGACAGCCTGCACGCAGGACTCCTTTGCACAGACGGGAAGAAGTCAAACGACACGTGGAGGAGATGTTAGACCATCAAGTCATCCAGCCGTCGTACAGTCCTTGGTCATCACCCATCGTAATGGTCCCCAAAAAAGACGGTAGTACAAGATTTTGCGTCGACTATCGCAGGCTGAATGCAGTTTCAAAGAAAGACGCCTACCCATTGCCAAGGATTGATGACACATTGGACTCACTAGCTGGTGCAAAACTGTTTTCATCGCTAGATTTGGTCAGTGGGTACTGGCAGGTTGACATGGACCCAACAACGAAAGAAAAACCCGCATTTAGTACGCAGTTGAGCCTTTACGAATTCAATGTCTTGCCATTCGGGCTGTCTGGAGCGCCGGGAACATTCCTGCGATCGATGGAGGCGGTGTTGGGCGGATTACAGTGGGAAGTCTGCTTGATATATTTGGATGACATTCTTATATTCAGTTGCAACTTCACAGAACATCTGGATCGACTGAAACTAGTTCTACAGCGACTGCGAGAAGCCAAGTTGAAGGTGAAACCACAAAAATTCCATCTTCTTCAGCAGCGTGTAGCGTGTTTGGGCCACGTTATTTCCAGTGATGGAATTGAAACAGATCCGGATAAAACGGCTGCTGTTAGGTCTTGGCCAGTGCCAACAACTGTAGACGAACTACAATGCTTCCTGGGATTTGCATCTTATTATAGGCGTTTCATCAGCAAATTCGCTGATATTGCATCACCATTACACGCACTTCTACAAAAGAAGATAACATTTTCCTGGAACACTGCCTGCCAGAATTCATTTGATGAGCTAAAGCACAGACTTGTGACAGCCCCTGTTCTAGCGTTCCCCGTGGCCGGACACCAGTTTATACTCGATACAGACGCAAGTGAATACGGCATTGGGGGCGTTTTGTCACAAATAGTTGATGGACAGGAAAAGGTGTTGTCATACGCTAGTCGCAGTTTAACAAAGTGTGAGAAAAATTACTGTGTAACAAGGCGGGAGTTACTGGCGCTGGTATATTTTGTTAAACACTTCAAACACTATTTGTACGGACAGACATTTGTTTGCCGAACTGATCACAAAGCTCTCAAATGGATACAGAACTTTAAAGAGCCTGAAGGCCAGCTTGCACGATGGCTTACCCAACTGGCAGAATTTTCGTTCACAGTGGAGCACAGAGAAGGCAAAAAACATACAAATGCAGATCTCTGTCACGGCTACCATGTCGGCAGTGTGGCATGGAAGAATACCAGGGAGTGGAGAAGGTGTCTATTGAGGATCAGCATGTAGCGGAACCTCAGGGCGTCATTTTGCCTACACCTCACTCCCTCCCAAGCCAAGTCGTTGTTGGTGCCTTGGCAGAGGACGATCGCGGTGCACGTTCATGGTTGCCCCAATACGCTGGTGTAGAGATCAGTCAGGCACAGATGACTGATGACTCTCTAAGAAAAGTAATCGGATGGCTACAACATGATCCTACCAGACCGAATTTCGATATGATAGCGATGGAAAGCCCTGAAGTCAAGGAACTGTGGAGTAACTGGGACACGTTACTTCTAAAAAACGGTGTTTTGTACAAAAAATGGGAAGATGCAGGCTTGACCAAAATAAAGTTAATTGTCCCATCAGAGCTGAAAACAGAAGTAATGACAAA
>JBEVXV010000338.1:4643-6169 GCA_040505915.1 Sedimenticola sp.
AAAGCGGGATGGACAGACGGGACGGACAAGGGTAATCCTAGATGCCCCCTCCACTACCGTGGTGGGGCATAAAAATTAAGGAAGCTTTCTGGTGGCATGGACTAAGCACAGATGTTAAATTATTCTGCAAAAATTGTGTAGAATGTCAAACGCGACGAACGCATGGGAAACGCATTACGGCACCGCTTCAACAGCATCATGCTGGCGCACCAATGGAGAGGATAGCCCTGGACATCATTGGTCCACTGACCACGACAGAGAGAGGAAACAGATGGATACTGGTGGTGTCAGATTATTTCACCAGATGGGCGGAAGCATTTCCGTTGAAAGACCACAAAGCACAGGCAGTGGCAGAGACGTTAGTGAATGAGGTCATCTGCAGGTTCGGGACACCGTACCAACTACATACGGACCAAGGCACAGACTTCGAGTCTAAGCTGTTCCAAGAGATCTGCAGGCTTTTGCAGATAAAGAAGACCCGCACTACAGCATATCATCCACAATCAGACGGGTTAGTTGAAAGACTGAACAGGACAGTCATTGACATGCTTAGTAAATTTGTCAACGCCAAACACACCGATTGGGATATCCACATACCTGCAGTTATGATGAGTTATAGAACAAGTATCCATGAGACAACTGACTTTACACCAGCATTTCTAATGCTGGGCAGAGAGCTGAAATTGCCTGTGGAAATAATGTATGGTCAGCCAAATGGTGAACAGGGAAGCACAAATGAGTATGCTCGCGCAGTGCGAGACAGAATGCACAGTGCCTTTCAGCATACTAGACAGAATATGGCAAAGGCACAAGTAAGACAAAAGGAGTATTATGACCGCAACGCCTTTGGTGATGCTTACCAAGTTGGAGACAAAGTATGGCTACATGAACCAGCGACCAAGCGTGGACTTACCAAAAAGTTGCGAAGGCCATGGTGCGGACCTTACCTTGTAAAAGACAAAATATCTGACTTGGTATATAAAATACAGATGGAGGGGACGCGCGCGTGCAAAGTTGTACACTTTAACAGGCTTAAACCGTGTTCTTGGCTGAAGCCGGCTGAAGATGACGATGATAGGAGGGTTAATGGTGCACCACCTGTTCCAAACAATGGTTTTGGAGCATTACATAATTTCGGTGGGGAGGAGGAGGTGTCTGATGACTCAGACATTGAGGATCAGCATGTAGCGGAACCTCAGGGCGTCATTTTGCCCATACCTCCACCCTCTCCAAACCAAGTCCATGGTGACGAATCTGAAAACGATGAAGAGAACCAGGAAGTTGATGATCGCGTGCCAGAAGATGAAGATAACCAGCCTGTTGTGCCAAACGGGGCACCACCGATTGATGACATTGTCAGGACATCATCCAGGCGAAGGCAAAAGCCTGGATACTTGTCGGATTATGATTGTGCATAACTACGTGTAACGATTATAGTTTCAATTAGGTTTATGGTTTTACATAAACCACTTGTAATCCGAGGGGCATTATTTTTGGAACTATGAACGGTCGGTTGAACAGTAACA
>JBEVXV010000339.1:0-15629 GCA_040505915.1 Sedimenticola sp.
CCGGAGTCATATCTACAAAACTATTTGGTGGATTTTCGAATAACTCAAAAATATTTGTCATCATCTGCGGACGGAGCAAGCGTAAGACACAGGACCCTATGTTGAAGGTCAAGGTCACGCTTACAGGTCAACGGACTAAAATGGGAACACAAAATGTCCGTCAGGAGTCATATGTACAAAACTGTTCGGTGGTTTTAGAATAACTACACACAAATGTTCATCATCATCCTATGATGAGGCACGCGTAAGACACCCAGGTCCCTAAGTCGAATGTCAACGTCACACTTAGAGGTCAAAGGTGACAGTTACGGTAATATTTAGCAATATTAATGGATGGTGATCAGTTGTATGATGGCAGCCATATACAATTTTCCCAAGAGATAACCCAATAATTTGCAGTATTTAAGGTTGAGAATATGTACTTGTCCGACACCATCCATATTCCAGAGTTGTGTTCCCTTATTATTCGGAGAACGAGACATTGTATGGCTGTGAGGGCGGGATAAATAGGTTTGAGCATGATTTTTCCGTCTGTACGATCAATAATCCGCTCACTGAAGCTCGCAGATTATCTCCTCGCACAGGCGGACAAAGTCCGAGAAACCATGCACTCAGCTATACTGAATCTGTGTATAATAATAATAATAATAGCTGAACATTATACCAGTACTTAGAAAGTTGTGAAGATATATAATTATTTTATTTATATAATTACTAAATTTCCACTATTTCCTCCTGACTGTCTTTATGACAATCACACCACGTGTAGCAGTTTACAAAGCGATACAACTACTGACATTGTACACCTTTTATGTATCAGGAACAGAAAACGTTACAGTCGCTGCCATACAAACAATGCTGCGTAGTGCTGATGATGATTCTATGGCAACAACATCTTTCATGTATGGTAAATCGACTCATAATCAGGTAATTCTTAATGTTGATAAATGTTCAATTACTACTCGCATTGAAAATGTCCATTGCTAATGCACTAATGTGATGCGCCGACGCACGGTTCTGTGGTCTGTGGTTTGCAGATGCGAATTTTGCAAATCGTAGGGCGTTGGGGTCTGCGGTAGCAGTGTTCACAAATGTTACGACGACGACACGGTGATCGTAAAAGTCATGATATAAAAGTCCGTGAGTTTGCCGCAGTTGGTGCTCTGAGATCTTGATAAAGCTCGACATATAAAAGTTGTCTCAGACTCCGAATATAGTTTATATTTTAAGCACTAACCATGTATTCAGTACATGTATATACACCGTAGTTCTGGAGATATGGAAGTTGTTCACAGACCCTGTAACAAACCAATTGCGCCATGATAACTGTTACTGGATAAATTGTTCAGATCGCCGTCTGGGATCTATGTTTAATTGATTTGTATGTACGAGTTCAATATTCCAGAGGATTGAAAGGTGGTGGGGTACACTGAGACACAAATGTACAGACAGATGGATTGACCATTTCAAGGTGAGTTAGCTACTGATTTATAGTACTATATTGAAGCAACATTATATTTTGTATAGAGCCACCTGACTAATTGGTGTAGGCGTTTTTTTATATTATAAATTGACCGATACCTACATGTAAGTACTGTGAAGACATTGTGTGAAAACATCATTTACACCGTTTCCAAATCGTGTTCGTTTCGTTTGTGCATTTTAACGAGCAAATGACACGATCTTTGGCTTTTACACGCAAAAACGACGCTGTGTTGTATGCACGAAACTGTCTCGGTGTTACACTACATGAAGTGCAAATCTATACCGTGGAACACTACACATAGACGGTGTATCGTGGGAATGGCGGATCATTCGTGAAGTGTAGATTTTAGTTCGTGTATTATTGGTGTAACACGACATCACTGAATGTAATTGATCGTATTTTGCAGTTGTGACCAGTCATCGGAAAGTCTATGTACACACATAACCACACAAACAAATCGAAAACAATTATTATAATTACTAATAATCACTATATGGTTGTTTTTGCTATATTTTTGACGTGACGTCAGTAAACATCCGTTGAATTCCAAAAGTCGGCGCCCATGTATTTACCAACAGAGAATATTTACACTTCTAATAATTTCAAAATGTAAACGCCCATCAAACCTATTGCGTTTATACTCAAATAAATGCATTAGCTTCACATGACGTTGACGTCGTGTGACGTTGTTGGTTGTTTAAAGTTTATTTGACGTCATTAATCTCCACGACGTTGTCAATAACGTCACGCGTTTGACCGGCAACGTCGCTGTTCCAAGAAGTGCGAGAACATGACGCAAAGCAATCTGACACTTGAATATAATGCCATATTTGGCCACTGAAATTTTGAAAGTATCGAAAAATTAAGTGTAAATATAAGTAATAAAACCCGGGGCGTTTACGTTTACTGCGGTATAAATTACATTTGGTCTGTTAAAATTAGTGAGGAGTCCTTCGGACTCCACACACTTTAACAGACCAAATGTAATTTATATCGCATTATACGCAATAGCCCTGGGTTTTATTCCTTAATGGAATCCTGCTGCATTTTAGCGTCATTGGTCGATATTTTCTGTTGATTTGAGTGCATTTAATCAGCTAAAAAACGCGATTTTCCTTAAATTCTCACGGCAGAGTTGTCACGAATATTGAATAATCAAAGTGAAACGTGAACATTTGTAAAAAATTTCTTGCCTACATTGAAGAAACCGATGCATTTGGGAAAATACCGGTGGATGATTCGTGAAAATTTGCGGGATTCCAAAAATAGTTCGCACGCGACAACGTTCGCACAGTTTTGTGGTTATTGGAATTTAGACATAACAACTTTTTGTCTTCCTTTGCTCAAAATGCAGGAAAGAACCATAACATCGGCAGTTTGTAATTATTGAAGTATATTATTTTATTTCATCAAGTAAAGTTTGATGAATTTATGTGATGCCGTAGTATATAATTCCACTTTTGATTACTTTGCAGGAACTGCAGGCAGATGTCCAGTTTGTAACTGGAAATAAAGTGCACATGTAAGCTGTTAACTTTGCTATCATAGTCTTATAAAAGTTAATAAAACGAAGAAAATATGACATGATTATGTGACAGCACTAGCGAAAATCTTGATGCCGGGGATATGTACAGGTACATGCATCTATGTCATATTTATCGGACATAATCGCACTATGATCATAATTTGCAGCACGCTTGATATCCGTGTGCTCTTGTTATTTAAGAATTTATTGGTTATTTTTTCAATATTCATGGGTCATGGATACACGCTTCATGTAGAATTTTAGCTACTCCCACTGTGTTCATGAAACCGCGAACATTGAAACATAACCATTCAATCCTTATATTTACACATTATTCTCGTACATTTTAGATACATCCAAATATTGCGTACAATATATTGCGTATCGCAATTCTCTGAACAGCGACGTTGCCAAACAAGCACCGTTGCCGCAGCTATTCTCCAATAAACGTTACAATTACAAAAATACCATGTCGCAGATACATGCCAGCTCTATGCACTTAACCGGAAATTAAAAAATACATTAAACCAAGTTTCATTTTGACCTACAACAATATAAGAATATGTTCCAAAGCATTTCTGGAGTCTTTATAACAAACTTATAAAATAAAAATATTCACTCATAACGGGCACACATTACGTCATTTTGCCCTGTCGCAGGCGTCTGTTACTATAATGAAACGCACATGATCGCCAAAGAAACACAAGCAGTCAATGCTTACTTGCTTTTTCCAAAAGCTAAAACGTTTTCAAGCATTCTCCGAAACATATCACAACTGTAACTGTAAGTAGATAGTGAATTTTGGGTGTAAAACGGTTGTTGCAGAAGCATGGCTGTCCTCCGTAACTAACTTTCAACCACCCTCTGCGGAACTGTAGAAACCATTAATACAACTTGCATTGTGTTTATTTTCTTACAAAAGCATCATAGTCAATTACAAAACAAAGTTTGTTCAGTTAAACGTAACTGGAAATAAAGTGCACATGTAAGCTGTTAACTTTGCTATCATAGTCTTATAAAAGTTAATAAAACGAAGAAAATATGACATGATTATGTGACAGCACTAGCGAAAATCTTGATGCCGGGGATATGTACAGGTACATGCATCTATGTCATATTTATCGGACATAATCGCACTATGATCATAATTTGCAGCACGCTTGATATCCGTGTGCTCTTGTTATTTAAGAATTTATTGGTTATTTTTTCAATATTCATGGGTCATGGATACACGCTTCATGTAGAATTTTAGCTACTCCCACTGTGTTCATGAAACCGCGAACATTGAAACATAACCATTCAATCCTTATATTTACACATTATTCTCGTACATTTTAGATACATCCAAATATTGCGTACAATATATTGCGTATCGCAATTCTCTGAACAGCGACGTTGCCAAACAAGCACCGTTGCCGCAGCTATTCTCCAATAAACGTTACAATTACAAAAATACCATGTCGCAGATACATGCCAGCTCTATGCACTTAACCGGAAATTAAAAAATACATTAAACCAAGTTTCATTTTGACCTACAACAATATAAGAATATGTTCCAAAGCATTTCTGGAGTCTTTATAACAAACTTATAAAATAAAAATATTCACTCATAACGGGCACACATTACGTCATTTTGCCCTGTCGCAGGCGTCTGTTACTATAATGAAACGCACATGATCGCCAAAGAAACACAAGCAGTCAATGCTTACTTGCTTTTTCCAAAAGCTAAAACGTTTTCAAGCATTCTCCGAAACATATCACAACTGTAACTGTAAGTAGATAGTGAATTTTGGGTGTAAAACGGTTGTTGCAGAAGCATGGCTGTCCTCCGTAACTAACTTTCAACCACCCTCTGCGGAACTGTAGAAACCATTAATACAACTTGCATTGTGTTTATTTTCTTACAAAAGCATCATAGTCAATTACAAAACAAAGTTTGTTCAGTTAAACATTAAGCCGACTGAACAGAAAAGTTTATGGTGCTAATTTTTGTTTGTCACACTTCGTAATCTGTCCTCCGTAACTTCACTTTCTCGCGAAATAACAGTATCTACTGCTAGTTACACAAGTTGGATGTTTTGTTCTTACTGCAGGAACCCATCATGTGCAATTATAAGGTTTTGTTTACTATTAAAGTCAGAAAAAATAAGATATAAAACATAAATTTTAACCTCCGTAATACATGTCCTCCATAACAATATTCCAATGCCATATAATTACGTCCCCTGATGCGATTTATCACCAAGCGTTACAAATTATGTAAGGACGGTGTCACTGCCAACTTCCGGAACGTGTGGACTCTGGCGTCTGCATTGAGAATAGGTAATACTGGGGTGTCCAAGGATATATGGAATTGGAAAACATAATATGACATGAATGGTGTATCGTAAAGCTGAAACATCTTAATAAAAACTGACTCGTTAGTAGATACACCAGTTTCAGTGGTCGTTACGGAGGACAGAATAATGTTATGAAGGACAGAACAAAAGTTATCATATGTTGCGTTATATTTTATGGGAAATATAGTTGACAAATAGAGCCACCATCCGCGGCACCTTTAGAGTCGGCGCCCGCGATGCCTGTCGCATGTCCGGTTGTAGTCGATGAATGGATAGACGTAGTTTATTAACATTACTGGTACATTGGTAATGTCATGGATTTAGATTACGATGATGTGAAAATAAAGTTTCAGACAAAGGCTGGGCATTATGCACATTCCTAGCTGTACATGATGAGATATGTGACGCGTCACGAGAAAAATGGCCCAAATGCGAGTTTCGCCAGTGTAGCTCCTGATCATCTAGCATGCATTCTGAACATGATAATGATCTGCAGTGTTCAATAGAAGCGTCATGGGGGGTTCATTGACAAATTACAACCAGTGTAGACCCTGAGCAGACTGCGCGGATGCGCAGGCTGGTCTGGGACTACACTGGTTGCAAACCTCATTTGGGCCAATTTTGTCATGACGCGTCACATATGGGTGAACAGAAAATACATGCTTATGAGGCTGAATAATGTCATTTATATTGTGAAAACAAAGCGTTGCTTTAAACAAACTAAATAGAAGATACATTTGATGCGTTTGATTAAGTGATAAATCGGCTATGTTGTCTTATTTCTCCACAAACATATGTACTATTGTTTAAATTGAATCCTGTCGGTGAGACTATTCAAATGAAGATCACTATATAATTATAAGTTCTGCAGAAAAATAAGAAATCCAAATTGTGAAATGAGAATTTCCTTTAGAAACATTTGATCACTCAGATATAATATATTGATGGGTATAGCAATTCCACGATTCCGTATTATCTTAATGTCCTTCACGTTCCTATGGGAAAACAAGTTTAAGTATTACCAGTTCAAGTTGTTTAATAGTTCTTTGTATTTTAGTTCAAGTAATAAAAAAGAAGTTAAACATAGTATATATCTTATGACCATCATATGTGTTGGTCACTATTTCTGTCCATATGTACAGCATGCGCATACACAATGCGCTATATTTAGCTAGCATTGTATCCCGATTTAACGGGACACATGGTTATACTTAATTACTACAGCTGGATAGAGCGGAATTCAATAATCTACTCTGTTCAGAAATTCGCAACTGAGCATTTTTTCACAGGTTGCTCATTAGCAGTTGAAATATCATATGTGGTTAGTATTTCATTGACCCTGTCATCCGTAACGGAAATTGTATGTATATTACGCCAGAAATAATCCGAGTATCATGATACTATGTTTAAACTGAAACTTTTTTACTATATCAATTACAACTTTAATGTAGTTCTAGCTTATTGAAGATGCACTGGCATAGATAATTGAAATATTCTAACCTCTGTAACGAAATGACTCAATTTTTTTATTTTAAACAGTGTATTCTTAAATGCGACTACACCTGTACCATATATATTTTATAATAATCACTGGGGTTCATAGGTAGGCTCATTATGTATCACATGTGGAAGAATCGCCTAGTTAAATAAACAGGACAAATGAGAAAATAGTATTTCTTAAAACAAATGGCCATCTGAAAAAGCTTATGTATCCATTGTGTCCAATGATATGTAAACATATTGTTTCTGTACATAATTAGTGTTTCTACAGGTTCCACATGGTGTCAGTTAAAGAAATCACACAACTGATTTAATGTACTATACTATCGTGTTATTTAATTGTTATGCAAATATAGCAAGGTGTGAGTCATGTCCTCCGTTACGGTCGGTCACACACATACATTTCACTTCGCTATTACTTTGAAATGGTAGAAGTTGTCTGGATAATTATTTGGATTTAGTTACAGGAATGGTTATATGTATGAAAACAATTAATTTTAATGTGATTGCTGAAACCTTATTTTGATTTTTTTCTTTGCTATAATTGTAACGTTTATTGGAGAATGGCTGCACCTGTGATATATGTACATGTCTAGTGATCACCTGTATGTATACGGAATTCTAGTGATTCTAGTGTTGAGTTTTTAGCACAATATCACGTTGAAGGCGTTGTATGATTTCAGTTTTAAACATTTAGATCACTAATGTCAAAACACTGTTTTTGTTAGTTCCAACATAACTGTTAGATTTAAAGTATTTCAGTGACTTCATCAAATTTGCATAACTTCACGGATAGCCGATATTGCTACACAAGATGAATACAATACTATTTTGTGGAGGGGCTTTCAGGAAGTTGTTAAGCTTTCAATACAATCCAAATTACTATATATATGTACATGTTTGTATTGTGAATGCAGTTTGTAATAAAGGTATGTTGATACATGTACCGAATACTACTTTGCAACATTGTCTGCCTGAACAGTACCATTGGCTACGCATAACGTCAGCTCTATGGCAAAGCAAATATCGTTGGACCACACTCTGCCACTTGCCATAACCTCCATATCCCACGACTGGGAAATAGGCTATAGACTCTGATGCCCATTTGTAGGAGTCTGGTGCAGTTCTGCTACATGCAGCTATTCAGAGACGAACTTAAAGAAGTGCACCAGGCGTGGAACCACCACCGGATCAGAAAACAGTCCCAGGGGGATGTGGTTTCAGGGATTCCGGATCTACTGTACAATAACCCAGAGCTGCTAGGCAAGTTGTTTTGAGATAGCCATGCGGAGTTAACTCTCATGCAGGCATACTCATATAACATACAAATATCATTAATTAAATGACGGACATGTTTGGGGCGGTCGTTATGGCCCTTTAAAGGTCAATAATGATGCTCATGTGCTCATTTTCTTGTAAAATTGTTTTGACAACCACGTTTATATGTTTGTTTAGGTAAAATAATTTTGGAATTTGGACAATCATGGATACTGATCATATTAACACAGTTTTCATTGTTTATACGTCTCATTTCCATGGCGTATGTTTGGAAGCATGAACAGAGCATCGCATTGTTGAGATGTGATAATTTATCGCATAAAGTCGACTTAAATATTACATCATGTCGACATAACATGAAACTATATGTCGACCGATAATATTATTATTTAGATGAAGTATATATTAACGTGTTGCTGCATAAAATATCACGCTATATCGACGTGTTGCGATAAACGATCAGGTTGGGTCGACATGTTAAGGTGCAACATTACATTTTTTCGTAAATTCACTATGTCTGTGACATTGACCTTGCCATTGAATTGGATTATGGTGGATTTGTCAAAGGCGTGTATAGGACGATTAGTGCAATGCTTGTGTGCAATAAACAAATATCGGTGTAAGGAAGCAGAACTTATAGAAATGTGGCGGTTCTTTAACTTGTCTGGACGTACATGCGGACGTACGTACGGTAACGCGGTATGTCCCCTCACTATTCTATGGCTTTATATGTGTGATGAATGGATATAAAACAACATGCTATTTTTGTTTTAGGTGTGGATGATTGCCGAAACTATATGCATCCAGTGGAAACGGAAAGCGAGATGTTTGCATTTGTAAAAGGACAATGTTCGTGGGAGAATGAGATTGATGAAGACTTTAAAACAATTGCATCCGCTGTATGTGCTGAACACAACTTCAGACATCCAACAACAATTATGGAAGCCAAAGCACTGTACATCTCTCTGAAGACACTGGTTGAACCAATGTTCTTGTGACTTTGATATGTATGTAATCCAATATTCACAATATTTTATGCAATTAGATCTCCCGAGAGCCCTGGAGTTTTCGGTAGATCTAATCACACAATATATTGTGAATATTTGAACATGTCAAAGTTACAAGAACATATGGCTTCCATATTAGTCATTGGATGTCTGAAGTTGTATTGTGACCGAGGCTATAGCCATACATGTAAGGATTTTTTTTTATATAAATTTGAAATTCCGAACTTTTGTGTTTTTTTTTTAAATGGCTAAAGCATGATTTAATGAGATGTCGTGTCATGCAATAAGTGGCGTACATATTATATGAAACGCATGGCAGGAAATACTTAGAGGTACCAAGATAGATAATGCCAATGCAAATCAAGTGTCAAAAACCGCACCCAAAAATACCAAATAATTGAAATTTTACAAAGGTTTGAAATTTTTAATTAGCTGAAATATGTAAGATCATCTATGACGTCATAGATGAGCCCCAATTGTTCAAATTCATTTATAATAATTTGATTTTTTATGTTCTGCATAATTTATTCTATAAACTTATTTCTGTATAATATAACAAATATTCTAAGAACAATACTATTTTTATTCAAAGTAAAATGTGTTCTAAAAGCACTATTTATAATTATGTTGTTGTAAAATTTGCATAGATTTGCATAATTTATGCAGAACTATAAACCTTCATAACTTTTGAATGAGCTGGAATTTTTGCGTAGGGTTTTACACATTTAGTATGTATTGATATTTTCTATCTTTATAATCAAAAAAATAAATCTGTTTATTTGATCTTTAGACAGAATATAAATTGCCTTAGTAACTGCGTTCACAGTGTCTTGCAACGTAGCTTGATATTGATTTACAATGCCTTATATAACAATGAGTGGTGATTAATTGACAACATGGTGAAAAGTATCGGAGCTGAACATACTGCGCGGATGCACCGGCACTTGTCACATAACCCATAATACCCTTTCCGCACTACAGTCGCATATAGAAACATTGATCGAAAATCCACCAGACATCAACATCCGCATGACTTTCACAATTTGTGACGAATTGTATCGCATGCCCGACACTGGAATTATGATTGGGCCATCAAAAATAATTAGTGTTTGTCCTACTTTTATATCCAATCAAATGCCTCCTATTTTCAAATTTTCCGCTGAATTATTTCGTTAAAACAGACCGATTTGAACAGTTAATAAATAAGTGTTCACGCATGCGCAGCTAAAACAACAGTTACGCGCGATGTATTATTAAAGCTCCGCCCAGAAGCAAATCCAGGCTTTCATCAGTAGCAACAACATGATCCAACATAGTAACGAGCCACTACGTCACACTGTCAATCATAAAATACTCACGTGAATTGCGTTCATTGCCGAATCGGATGCAATGTACTATGTAGTGATTTGATTGGTTTGAAAGGACAGAAAAGTAGGGCAAACACTAAAAAAACTTAGTGCTGAATAATATGAATTTAGACGGAATAATTGCGACGTCGTCACTCGCTTCGCTCGCTCCTCTGTCGCAATTATTCCGTTAAAATTCATATTATTGAACACTAACTATTATTTGACAGGTCATGCGGAGAAAAACGGCCCAAGCTCTGCCCGATTTGCTCTGCATAGCTCTGATACAAATCAGATATACTATACAAGGTCTAGTGAATTATTGTTATTCTCGGAGTTTTCGGCCTCGAATAAATATAATGCACTTGCCATTTAAAATGGTATAATTAGTATATAAATTGTATGTGTTTTACCTTATTGTTTGCCCTACATTCTCAACCAATGGAAACACTACATTTTGATTTTTCCGTCCGAATTAATCGCGTATTGCGACTGTTTCTCCAATATCTATTAAATTTAATCATTAAATTTCACAATAAGTGAAGCCCATATTTGGAACGCGAAGCTCCGCCCACTGTCGCTTAATGGTTCGATCAACTGCGCAAAATGACACAGACATCCCGGCTGTCTGGCCAATCAAATGTTATTATCGTAAGTCAAAACATTTACATGTCGGGGTTTATGGGATCGGAAACTGTCAATACAACTTGAAAGCGCGGTTAGGGCGGTTCTGAATTCAGTTGTGTTTACAAGCGCACATGTTAAGGCGGGGAAAACAATATGCCAGTTATAGTTTACATATTGAATTTTTAGTAAACTAATTTCTTCGCTCGCTATCGCTCGCTTGAAATTAATTTACTAAAAATTCAATATATAAACTATAACTATACCTGTCGCTCAGATGACGATCCAAAGTGGTGAACCAAGAAACTAAAAACGATTTTAACAGTAGATTTGTACCAGTTTCCCGAACCTAAGCACTGAGCATTTATTTACGATTTTTGAAACATGATATACATGTAGTATATTTAAGAGCTTACGCTATGGAGTGAGTACCTCTTTTCGGTTTGGCGAAAAAAAAACCGGTAAAATGATTTTTTGCTATCAAATACTTACATATACTATACTGAACAATTTTGAAAACGCAAAACTTGGTATTTAAAAAACTAATTTTCCTTAACCTTAACTCGAATTATACTTACAGAACATGAAGACTACATTGCCACATGAACTGCATTGAAATAGTGTGGTATGTAGTCACTAATTAACTAATGAATGATGCCATGCGCAGTGTACCTAGTATTTCAACACTGCAAATATCACTACTTGCTACAGACCTGCCTACGAATATGCCGACTGGACATCTGCAATGCTTTGACATTTGCAATGTTGAAAATTATGTGTTTTTTACAATGCTTCTCAACGCGAATTGGCACGATTGCGAGGTTTCCGGTATGATTGAGTATGTTACGTAACTGAACGATGGTAACGTCTTAGAACAAGGTGTTGAAGCACTTTTTTACCTAACGTGGACTTTACAACAATTCCCGATTCCTGAAACCATCTCTGCAGTGGCTATATATGGACCAGGATATGAGAAAAGCACCATTATCGCATCGTCGTATTTCGACGATATTGATATATCGATATAAAAATTACAATATTTTCCATAAATGATGTGAAAAATTGACATAAATTTCGGGGCTCATGCGGAATTAAATGTCACATGACCTATGAAATTTGTGTTAATTGTATATGTCATTTACGGAAATCATGACGGATTTTCTGAATATATATTGGTGATGCGATAAATGTGGTTTTCTCATATCACGGCTCATATCGTAATTGTGAACCGGTGACTACAGTTTCTTTGCTATGTAGTACTATATGTGTTAGTGTGCAATGACGTGCTTCTTTACGTGGAAAATTTATGCAGAATAAGTTATGTCAAAAAGATGTATGCATGACCGTACACTAAATAGGTTACACGGTCGTAAATATGGGTGATTTTCACTTCCGGGGATGTTGAAAAGTAGTACGTAGAAAGAATCCCTTTTTGAATCGAAGGTAAGGACTATGTTACTAAAATTTGTAAATTAGTCTGTTCCTGTGAGATATTTGTTATTTTGATGCAGATTTCTAGTTTAATTTGAAATTTATGTGATGGATGACTACATACTGTCAAACTGAAATTTGGTCTCTGATCTCGGTCGTCTAAATGGGTGGCGGTCTCCATGTCGCTGTGACATTTTTGTTAATCTTTAAACATATTGTTTCTCAGTCCTTGTTTTGTGTGGAAGGTGATGCTTTATACTGTGGTAAGAGTCTCCATTATAAGTAACTATTTAAAGTGCATTTTAAAAAGTACTGAAACTAATGTAAAATGGTTAAAATATATGAGAAAAATCAATGCGCCCGTGTAACCAATATCCAAATATACTAGTAATGTGTAATATTGTCTAGCTTGCGAACACCGCTTTGGCTATAAAAGTTTGCAGTCTTCCTATAAAGTGTACGGCCAGATTAACATGTTTTTGGCGAGAACGCAACTTACTCGTATGCTGCATCCATTTTCTTCATGTTTTCTACAGGTAGTCAGTTACAATGACATGTAGGACCAGTATGAAAATGTCAATAACCCTATCTTTTAGCATTTTCCCCACGGAATTGATTATTTATGGAATGCCAAATCTACAGAAACTCAATTAATTACAGCTAGCTCTAAATAATTCAACATATATTCACATAATTCAACCTAGGTATACTTTATTTCAACCTAGCTTAAATTCATTTTGACCTCGGTTTAATCGAATTGTAAAGGGCATTACTGCTTTGTTCTGAAGCTGTCTGCAAGTGTATTGTAGCTAGCTATAAGTATATTAGAGCTAGCTTAAAATCAATTAAAGCTAGCATTAATTGATTTCAAGCTATGACAAATTGTTTTCATTTATTAATTTGAAGAGAGGTTAAAATTGTTCGAATAAAGGATTTTGATGCTAGCGTGAAATTTATTTAAACCGGGCATTAAATAAATTTAACCTAGGTAAAAATATATTTGACCTAGCTTTAATTAAATTACAGCTAGCATGAAATAAATCGAAGAGAGGTCAATAGACCTATATTTCAACCTAGGTATAATTTATTTCAACTTCGGTCGAATTCAGTTTAACCTAGCTTTAAATCATTTACACATAGGTTTAATTCAATTAATGCTAGCTCTAATTGTTTTAAAGCTAGCTCGAAACGATTTACAGAGAACATTAATTAGGTGGACCTTTTGTCCTCCCTTTAATTCATTTGAAGCTAGGTTGAAATGAATTCGACCGAGGTTGAAATGAATTAGACCTCGGTTTAAATGATTTTGACATAGGTTGAAATTAATTAGAGCTAGGTTGAATTGTTTGAAGAGAGGTTGAATTATATAGAGCTAACTGTAATTATTTGAGTTTCTGTAGATCATAATTATTGGCTATTTAGTTCATTGCTTACACCGATCACACACGGTGGATGAGTGGTAACGGACTACATTTGTAAGCAGAATCCACATCATCCAGACAACAATCAATGTACCCGTCATTAATTGGCATAAATGATGATGTGTGTTGTAATGGGACAGTCCATAGCGGGATGTCTCGTCAGATAACAAAAAGACCGAGTGTAACATTCATTCGTTGGACGGACAACTTCTACGTCCCTACATGTATGTACCACTTTCTATATGCGATGGGATAAAATAAATCAGACTAGGCCAGCCTATGTATATAGCAGTTCTTTTAAGAACTGAACTTATTGTTGCCGAGTGGGTACCAAATTCCCTCGTGCTCTCGTGGTATCTGACGCCGTCTGAATGGTAGGCAGGGTAAACTGTGAAGTAAGCGAGGATCTGATTTGAGTTTGGCTTTAATAGCGGCTGATATAAACTGAACACGCCATTCAGAGACGCAGCTACTTCATGTACAAACTAAAAGAAGCAGCAATTCCTCACAAACTCTCATCAATATTCCCATTATCTCTCCAATGAAAAAAGTACTAGTCGGGAGTTCCCAAAAAGCTCACTCACAGATAATTCCAATGAAATTTCAATGTTAAGAGAAAATTCAACAAAAACAGCACTATCATCAACACATTCTCAACAAGAAGCGGCATCGTTAAACGAAGCTAATCCCCTTGCTGGCAGCCTTGGTAGTAACGTAAATGCTAAGTCCAATTTTGTGACATTGACATTGGGCATACGAACCCAGGGCCCGAGGTTATAAAACTTTTCTGAGTACGTTTTCGTGCTCAACTCAGGATTTCATGCTCAACTCAGAAAGGTCGAGGTTATAAAACTTCCTGAGCATGAAATCGTGCTCACCGTGAGTACGAAACTCAGCTCCCGTGAGAACGGTACGTAGCAATCTCAACGTCGTACTCAACGTCTGTTTTCGTGCTCAACGCCGTGCTCAGCCGAACAAGATGGCCGCCCACGTAAGAATCCAGCATCGCCAACGAGAAATAGCACGGCGTTCCCGGCATCTACCAGACATCGAATCCGCTAGAAGACCTGCCTGAAGAAGAAGTCTTCCGCCGGTATCGGTTCCTGCCGGAGACGATAATTTTTATACTCCGGCAGTTGCCAGACATGTCTACAAGAAATGACAAAATTTATGAAAAAATACTAGTACCCAAAAGGCAAGTTATCTCATGGTTGGTCTCGTATGTATTAAAAAACCTCCATAATGGATCCATTTCATTCCATTGTTCAAGTAAATAGATAATACCAGGCTAGTGTCGTTTGATATCAAGTTTATCAGGCTCGGCTAGGAAACGCGTAGGAATCCAGAGCCGAGCCTGATGAACTTGATATCAAATGACACTAGCATGATATTCTATTTATCAGGTAACTAAAACAGCCAGATATACTCACTTTTTAACGAAACTAACATAATTTGCAGTAGGAATCGTTTACGTCACGTCAGTACATTGACGTAATGCGGTCATTTTGAATGTGTTGTGACCCGGATATTAGTAACATAGTAACACAATATGTTATCAGTCACTTGATATTCGGACAATTCGGATAGTTACCTGATAAAATAAAGACACTGATAAACAATCCATTTCCCATGCAGCATAATGATGCATGGTCATAATTATCATCCCGTACAA
>JBEVXV010000340.1:0-20462 GCA_040505915.1 Sedimenticola sp.
TAGTACTAAATACCTGGAATCTAGCGTTGGTGATGAACTCCAGGCGCCATTTTGTATCCGGACGATTTTTAATTACACTTTCTACATGTAGTGTGGCTAATTTGACGTTGCTGTTGCTGCGAAAAGACAGCGGCGGAATTCCTTCTTTCTGGCGCTACAACAACAACAACAATCCCAGAAGCTGAAATTCTAAAACTTAGTTCCCAATTCTATCCTATAATCCGTAGGTAATAAAATGCTTCTTTCTGTATTTTGCATATATATTATATTGTTTAGCGAATGACGAAGCATCATTGCTGAAATATTCGGTAATCTTGTAATATCTTGCATCGAAGTCTGACCGCATGCGATTAACATGTAAACTGGGTGGGTGGGGTAATTATTTTGCAAGAACCAGAACATTGCTTAAATGGAACTATGACAAAGAAAGTTGGTACTGGAGTACATGTACATCTTGCAGATGCATTTTCTAGATTAGTGTTGGTCATTTTGTCTGACATTGTATGTTTATTAATTTTGTAATTGCATTTTAAATATGGATTCCCACAAATCAGGGTGTACTGTAGGGAGACATGTATTTTATTGCTATTCTTTAGATAAGTCATTTATCTAAGCCATTATCATTAATTTCCCATGATCACGGGGAGTAATTAACAGTGTTAACTTGCAGTAGACGAGTAAAGTTTATTTCCATTCTTGGGATCAGGGGGATGGCAATAACTGGGTTTTCTTATATGAAATTATAACTTTGATGGAAATTAGTATTAAACAACCCTGTTCTATTTGGCTATGGAATGATCATACTTTATAATGTGCTTGTTTATTCTTGGTAGATCTGAAAACGATTTTCTTTGACCTCATCTGTGGGCACCTAGCTTTAATTTTGCAATGCATTACTTTAACGTGTTTAACCCTTTGCACGCTAGCGGTGAAAAGAACCTCCAAATATTTCATGTAATTTCATTTGAGTTGCTTCGTAACGATGCAATTCTGATGAAATTCCAAGACATATTTCATAATTTTCAGACAGCAATAAAGAAACAATATCACGGTATTGTCGTATTGCTGATATTTTTTAACTATTTATAGTCATTAATTTTCCCGGCATGCAAAGAGTTAATTGAATATGATGTTGTTTCCCAATTGTGTGTGTTTCTGGAAACGAGCAATTTTGTGCGGGTTACTGGAAATACAGAACATTGGGCAACCACATTCACTGGCCATTCATTCAATAGTCAAGCTCAAGGGCGTTACCAGAGGTGGTTCAAGGGCTTCGGTTGAACCCCCTTGTTCATTCACTGTATGGCGACCAGTGAGGACCCTGATCAGACTGCGCAGATGCGCAGGCTGATCTGGGTCTACACTGGGCGCAAAGACCAAATAATATTTTGAACCCCCCTTTTGTGGAAGCTGGTTACGCCCATGAAGCTATGCTGTTTTCCTACAGCTCTTGTTCTGTGTTTTTCAATTGACTGTTTAACAATGTTAATTCCTATTGTGGATACCATGAACTTATAGAGGTGACCATATAGTAAGGGTTTGTAAATTGTATTGTAGTTGGCGGCTCTACTTTGAGAATTGGTGTGTGACTGGTGTGCGCTGGCGGCGGCCTGCTGTAACTTTAGAGCCCTTACTTAGGGGTGAGTTTAAAGAGATATGGTATATCTTGACGTACTAGAACATCCATGTCACCCCCAATACATACAGGGTAAATGCGGGTTTCGACCTCGTTGACCCGGCCTTAAATGACCTTAGATGTTGATGGGTCGTTAAACACCATTAAACAAACAAATTAGGAACCCATATACATGTACAGTAGAACCTGCTCTAAAGGCCATCTATAAATACAGGGTTGACAGTACTATAATGAAGATTTCACTGTCAGCCGTGAACCGAAAAGCAATAATCGAGTTTGAATTGTCAATATTGTAACATAACTGACCTGTATGTGCAGTTGTTTGTTGAATAGATGTCAGCATTGATATCAACATTTTGCTTGTGTGACTATGGATTCTCTGCTTAATCTGACATGTGTAAAATCTATTGCTACGCTTTTGTAGTATTCTCTAATGTGATTGCTGAATTTGTATAACAGATTGTAAGTGACTAAGGACAGGTGAAATATGTTTTAACATTTTCACCCTAAATTTAAGTAAATTTCCTTCCTATTCCATTAACCCGGAAAAGGATTATTTGATAAAGTTCTGAAATATTAGATCTAGTAAGCAGTGCAGATCCTGATGAGATGGCTTGTTATGAGCCGGCTCATCTGGATCTACATTGTTTGCAACCCTTTGTATTGTGATCTCAATACTCTGACGATAATTGCTGATGATGTCGTGTGTATGATTTCAGCTCTTCAGTCTTGTCGACAAAATAAATGGTGAATCATCCCCAAAGGCCGTTGTCGTCTTGTTCGCCCCCAGTGTTCCTCGCGTGGCACAAGTTACCACGGTTACAAGTGGCGCTGCGAGAAATGAACCACTGCGAGAAATGAACCACTGCGAGAAACGAACCACAGCGAGAAACGAGAACATAATATGTGACAATATGAAATTGTTTTGTTAGTTGATTGTACATGTAGTTGTAGAATTGTTCATGTAGTTGATTGTACAACAGTTCACGCTGAAGAGCTAACGTTAACATTATATATTTTTTCTTGACCACATATCGAGACCTAGCGATCACAATTCTTGCGATGTAAGTGAATATTAAAATTAGGGGTCACAATTCTTGCGTGAAGTCCATTGCTACTTCTGGTACACATTTGTTCCATGATGAATTACTAGGGTGATATTTCTTTGAATGTATTGATTTTGGTTGTCATGTTTTCTATGCACTGATTTTCTTCGTAAACATTTCATTAATGTCCGAGTCTCACTTAAAGAAATATTTAGCCAGACCATTCACTGAACCTGATAGGAGGCCTAATCAACATCTTTGTTTATTTTCTGACAGCAAGGGTCGTTATTTGGAGGCACAAACTGTACCACACTTTAATATCACCTTTTTGTACAAATCTGGGGCCACATTGTGTGAAGGTTATAATTGGCTGTCCCAAAACGTTGACAGATTGGTGGCCCAACATGGGAACATCGCTTTGTATGTGTGGCTAGGTACATGCGATTTGACGCGTAAAGTTGGTCGTGAATTACAATTGAGACATGCTACTTTAGAACAGTCATTCACGTGCATTACGACACACATATCTCGATTCTATCGGTTGGTATCACACTACAGGGGTGTTCAGTTGGTGTTTCTTGAAATACCGCCATATTCGATGGTACACTGGTATATTACTAAGGGCTTAGTAGTAACTGATGGTCTCAAGGCGCAGGACTTAGAATTGTTTGAACGTATTTGCATGATTAATGACTTCATTCGTGAGAAAAATGACCGTTTTGCCGTCCAGTCCCCACGGTTTAAGTTAGACTTACTTAATACTAGAAAGACTGCTGGTAAGGCCAGCCGAAAAAGCATTTCGTTCAAGCACTACTTGGATGGAGTCCACCCAGACCAATTGCTGTCCAAAGTATGGTTAAAACGTGTGATTGAACGGTTTCATCTCAATAGTCCGGTAGCATGAGCTTTGACAGTCAGCATCCTTGAAACTTGGATTTGTCAGATTTTCACAAAACTTGGTCATTGTTGTTGTTCAGCGGACCCTTCAAGTTGGATTGCATTTCATTGTATTGTATGCCATTCTATTAGCCTAATTGATTGCCCTTGTGGTTTCTCTACAGATGTTTGTATTGTGCATTTCATTTACAAACCTTATAAGAAATTATTTTTGTGAAATTGTTTTGAAAGAATATTTTTGATTTTTTTTGTGAAATTATTTTTGTGAATTTTGTGACATTATTTTCCAGAAATAAATTCTTTACACGTCCACAAGCAGTGAATTATGGCTAGCCCTGAAGAGAAAGTTGCGAAACTTGAGTCGGAAGTTAATGAATTGAAAGATTTATTAGGTGCAATGAAATTGAATTCTGACAAGGCTGAGAAAGAACTTTTGGCAACAAAGTCAAAATTGGATCACAGTTTGGCTGAAAGTAAAACTGTTTATATCAGTAAAGACCGAAAATTACAGAAGTTCTCTGGACACAAAGCAAAGGACAGTGATTTATCCATTGAAGAATGGATTGATGATGCATCATATCATCTGAAAAATATCTCTCATGTCGAAGCTCAGATTGAGTTTTTGTTCGACCACCTTCAAGGCCAAGCCCGTGATGAGCTTCGGGTTATCCCAGAATCAGATAGGAAAATTCCAGCCAGGATATTTGATGCATTAAGGGCACTATTCCAAGACGTTGATACTGTGGCTCAGATACAACAAGCATTTTATCAGCGCTCGCAGCGGCAGAATGAAACCTTGCAACAGTATTCGTTAGCCCTATTGAAACTTATGGACAAATTATGTAAAAAGCAGAGGGAAGCTGTCGGAGACAAGGAGCTGATGCTCAGGGAACGATTTATTGACGGGGTCATTGATGGTCAGCTGAAACGGGAGATGCGACGCTTCTCTATGGACCATCCAAGCATTCCCTTTCACGAGTTCAGAACGGTAGTGATGAAGTGGTGCGAAGATGATAGGAAACAGGACCAGGTGACAGTTGACAGTGATGCACATGATGTGGACGTCAGCGCTATCAAAAAGGAGCCAGATGTAGATGTTCTGAAACTTCTGCAAAACCAGCAGGAGTTGCTAATGCGGCAACAGGAACAGTTGGATAAATTGTCGGCGCAAATGGCACTTCAGCCCACACCTGCAGTGTTCCACAGTAGTAGAGGTGGTAGGGGTAGTCCTGGTAGACGTTCGTTTGGATATCGTGGGGGTTGGCCAAGGGGAGGGTTTCCCCGCTGTTGCTACAGGTGTGGCAGCCCAGAACATTTCATCAAGGACTGTCCCACACCTGAATCACAGCTAAGTACCGAATCACAACCTTTAAACTAACAAATTCTGCTGTCGAGGGTCAGCCAGCAGAACACACCAACATGGACCCTTTTGTTGCCTATAAGGATGTAATTATGGACAAAGCAGTTGCTCAATGTCCCGAGATAATGGTTCGCATTCAGGGCATACCAATTAATTGTCTCATCGACACTGGTAGTCAAGTTTCCACGATCACCGAATCTTTCTTCAGGACACTCACTGAGTGTGATTTATTGGATGTCAGTAAATGGATCAAGGTCACTGGTGCCAATAACCTTGAAGTCCCTTATTTAGGCTACACTGAAGTTGACATGACTATTTCGGGCATGGTTCTCACAGACGTTGGTGTTTTAGTTGTCAAGGATCCCACAGACCCGCATGGGTTGCAGCGGAAGCAACAGGTCCCGGGGCTATTAGGCAGTAATGTGTTTAAATTGATGAGTGACTTGCAAAAACAGTCTGGGACGTGTTCTGTTGACGATAAAGTTTTACAGATTCTATCTCTGTATGAGATGTCAATAGCTCCCGCATGTGGCAGTGATGACGGTGTTAGTTTTGTTAAGGTCGCGGGTTCATTGCAGGTTAAAATTCCAGCTTTGTCGATGGTTGTAGTCCAGGGGTCAACTAGATCGAAGTCAGAAACATATTCAGTTGCTGTGGAGGCCATTGCTGGAGTGAATGTGTCCCTCCCACGAAACATTATTGTGGTAGATACTTTTGCGGAAGTTGTTAAGGGCAGGGTGCCTATTCGTGTCGTAAATATTGGTCAGGAAGATGTTTGGCTTGAACCCAGATCTAGACTTGGAGTTGCTCATGCTGTTGACATTGTCGAAGACAATTTTGCATCACCTCGTTGTGAGTTAGAAGCCACTAGCTCAGAAATTACTGTGCGCCTGGAGAAAATGCAGGTTCAGTCAGTGGATGAGTCAGTTTGTGAGCGAATTTCAGATCTCCCGTTCAAGGTTGATGTCGACACCGCCGACTTCTCGCCGGCGGATGAACAAAAGGTAGCATCTGTGTTCATGAAGTACAAAGATTTCTTTGTAGAAGCAGAAGACGACTTGGGATTCACTGATTTGGTATCTCATAATATTCCCACTGTTGACGATGCTCCTGTGAAGATTCCCCATCGGAAGATTCCTCCAAATTTGATGCCGGAAGTTAGAGACCTTATCAATAAAATGTTACGTCAGAAAGTTATACAGCCTAGTGTGAGCCCGTACGCTGCGCCTGTTGTCCTTGTTAGAAAGAAGGATAAATCTCTTAGGCTTTGTGTTGACTACAGACTTTTGAACGCCAAAACTGTGAAAGATGCGTATCCCTTACCACGTATCGAGGAAGCACTTGATGCACTGCATGGCTCTCGATATTTCTCCTCAATTGATCTAGCTCAGGGCTTTTACCAGGTTGGCATTTCTGACAAAGATAGGCACAAGACAGCTTTCAGGGTTGGTTGTGGCGGACTGTACGAGTACCTCAGGATGCCTATGGGCTTGTGTAATAGTCCTAGCACATTTCAGCGATTGATGGAGGCTTGCCTTGCCGAAGCAAATTTTGACATATTGTTGATCTATCTGGATGATATCTTAGTGTATTCTCGTTCAATCAGCGATCACGTGAGTAGATTGGAATATGTGTTTAGTCGGCTTAAGTCTCATGGTCTCCGCATGAACTTGAGAAAATGTCATTTCTTTCAGCGGAAAGTTACATTTCTGGGTCATCAGGTGTCGGAGGAGGGTGTTGCCACAGATCCAGAGAAAACAAGTGTGATACGTGAGTGGCAGCGTCCAAGAACGGTTAGTCAACTTCGTAGTTTCTTGGGGTTGGCAAGTTACTATCGTAAATTCGTGCGTTCGTTTTCTGCAATCGCTTCTCCCTTACATGCATTGCTTTCTAAAGGCGATGCCAAGAAAGTTAAGTCGGGACAGAAACGGCGACGTGGCCCTGTGAGAATGAATGACATTGATGAGGCCTTTGACCAGAAGTGGACCAATGACTGTACAAATGCATTTGAGTCGCTCAAAGATTGTCTCGTTAGTGCTCCTGTGCTTGGATTTCCGGATTTCACGGTCCCATTTATCGTAGAGACGGATGCCAGTTTCCGGGGTTTAGGCGCGGTGTTGTCACAAGATCAGGAGCATGGTCGTGTAGTGGTAGCATATGCGTCTAGGTCTTTACGTCCGTCAGAGAGGAATATGGACAATTATAGCTCTTTGAAGCTTGAAATGTTGGCATTAAAATGGGCTGTCAGTGATAAGTTTCGGGATTATCTGTTGGGTAGTAAATTTGTTGTGTTTACTGACAATAACCCACTCAGCTACTTTCAATCAGCAAAATTGGATGCAACAGAGATGCGGTGGGCAGCTCAGTTAGCTCAGTTCGATTTTTCCATCAAGTACAGGTCTGGGAAGTCAAATGGCAACGCAGATGCTCTCAGCAGACGTGAAGATGATGCCAGTGAACACGATGTGACGGACTTGGGGATGAATGCCACAGTAGCAGATGTTGACACGCGAAGTGATATGTTGGTAACTGTCACGAAGTCCACACCTTTAGGTGTTCAATTGAAATCTGTAATTTCAGAAGGAATGGAACATTCGATTCGCAGTGAGTCGGTTGATGCCGCACTGACCACATTTCCCCAAATTGATGATGAGGAACTTCGGGAGCGACAGGAGAGAGATCATCATATTGCTCAGGCCAGGAAGTGGGTAAAAACAGGACATAAGCCAACAGACAGACAGCTAGCAACGGAGTCGCCTAGCACCAAAAGGTTAATCAAGAAGTGGGACAAACTGGAGTTGAGAAATGGAGTATTGTGGTGTAGCAGCACCACTCCCAATGGGGATAATTGCCTCTTGTTTGTTACCCCAGAGAGTATGAAAAACCAGATGCTGGAATCGTTGCATGATGCATCTGGTCATCAAGGAATAGAGCGGACAATGTCACTGGTAAAACGAAGGTGTTACTGGGTAGGATTGGATGCTGATGTGCGCAATTGGATTAAGCATTGCGAGAGATGTGTTGTCTCTAAGCAGCCAGTCCCTAAAGTCAAACCTAAGATTAAGAGCTTACTAGCGTTTGCCCCTTTGGAGGTAGTCGCTATGGACTTTACGCAGTTGGAGAAAGCATCAGATGGCCGGGAAAATGTCTTGGTGGTAACAGATGTGTTTACCAAGTTCACTGTAGCCCTTCCTACACGGAATCAAAAAGCCACGACAGTTGCGAAGTTGCTGGTCCAAGAATGGTTCTATAAATTTGGCATCCCTACTCGATTGCACAGCGACCAGGGTCGCAATTTTGAAAGTTCTGTGGTGAAAGAACTCTGTAATATGTATGGAGTAACAAAGTCGAGAACCACACCATATCATCCGGAGGGAAATGCTCAATGTGAGCGCTTCAATCGAACGATGCACAACCTGTTGAAGGCATTACCACCTGAAAAGAAAACAAAATGGCCGGAGTATTTGTCGGAGCTTGTTTACTGCTACAATGTGGCTCCACAAGCCAGTACCGGGTATTCCCCCTTCTATCTAATGTATGGAAGGGAACCTTCCCTTCCCATAGATCTAATCTTGGGAAACACAAACGAGCAACCAGGAAAATGTTTGGAAGAGTGGATTGCAACACATAAGAAGAAATTGAGGGATGTACATAGTCTCGCCAAGTTGAACTTGGAACGAGCAAGTCAGCAACGTATTCAGCGTTTTAACGCAACAGCCAGGGAGGAGTCTATTCCGAAGGGTACTAGTGTGTTACTGAGGAGTCACCCTCTCGGTCGTAACAAAATTCAAGATTTCTGGGACGCGACACCTTACAAGGTTGTAGGCAAGTTGCAGGATAACGTGTATGTCATCCAGTTGGCAGATGGGACAGGACCTACAAAGACTGTCACTCGTAGAGAAATCTTGGACCTTAGTAAGTCGTTGGACAGCACATCTAAAGTTGCTGAAAACGTGCCTATTGTGGATGCTGAGGACAGCATGCATCCAAAAGTTGGGGATGGGGGTGATTCAAATGTAGAAGTTAAATCCGTGACAGATACACAGGACTCTGAAAGTGACTATGACATTGCATATCATGTCAAGAAGAACATGGATGAGACTATGGAAGCAGCAACTCTATTTGAAGGAACAGAACTGGAGCAAAGCGACATTGATATACTGAAGGGATGTACAAGTAGTTCCGACAAAGCAGGGAAGCCGTCCAGTGGAAGTAGTTCCGACAAAGCAGGGAAGCCGTCTAGTGGAAGTAGTTCCGACAAAGCAGGGAAGCCGTCCAGTGGAAGTAGTTCCGGCAAAGCAGGGACGCCTTGTGCAGATAGTTCTGACAATGAAGGGACGACTAGTGATGATTCCTTAGATCGAAAACCGTATGTAAGACGTTCGTCTAGGAAAACAAAAGGAAAACATTCAAATCCTTTTCATTTGCCGCGTTCAGTGCACAAGCAAACTAGCAATAATAGGATGTCAGTCAGCCATGGTGATCAGTCGGGTCAGAACTTTAATGACTTCGGAAAAGCGGTTGCAATGCTTGGAGAGACATTAGGGAAAACGTTGCTTAGTGGGTGGCACGGAGTAAGTAACGAGTGATACAAATTCTGTAGGAAAGAAAAAAAAACAAAGAAAAAAGAATAAAAAAAATGAACAATTGATAGAATATTCGTTGCTTGGCAACGTAGGTGGAGATTGACCCCGTCACAATGCCAAATAACGAATATTCATGATCTCAATGCTATATTGTAATACATGTTTTCTTCTTCACATTTCTATGTATTGTTTATGATAATTATACGTATATGGCTTATTCATCACTTTCAAAGGCTTATTCATCACTTTCAATGGTTTGACACTTGAATATGTACCGGCTTTAGAATTCATTTCTCGTAGTGTATTAGTTCTCGAGTTGAACATGAGAATTGTGAAGATACTGGACTGTTGTTGCCTTGTCATTTTTAATGCACTCTAGTGGAAATTTGGTCAATGGTGTACATGTAATGCAATGAGTGGCTTATGCAGTTCCCATTCCTTTGGGTTGTTTAACCATTTGGCATGGATCGAGGTTGTTTTCTTTCCTAGTGGGCAATGTCTAGTAGCCTTCCGGAGGTAAACTCAATTCTGCAAGTAGTGAAGTGGAGGGTCTCAGAGGCACTAATTCACTAGCCATACACATGTTCAAGTTTGACGGGTCATTTCGAAGTGGAATCCGCTTTCCTTTTGTTGTTAGTTCTATGTAATTTACATGTGTGTCATAAGGCATTTTGTCGGTGAATTCCACATATCACTTGCACACTAATGAAGACCATACACTCTCTTTAAGCTGTGCGTACATGACTGTATGTAAGCATTAATTCTGACATGCATTTCATGCACATTCATAAACTTTTGTCACATTGTCGCGCGACAATGTAGGTGAAGTCTGACTTCGTCACGGCGTCGCACAAATCTTAAATTGCCCATGTTATGGAGGCTTACATTAATTTTTTGTGCATATTTTCCACGCATAGTCACACCAGAGAAATGCCATGTTATTATTCATTAGTTGGAATTAATGAAGCGATGAAAGGGTCTGTAATCTCAACAATGTGTGAATTCCTGCATCATATCCATTTTTGTTTTACATATTTTCACAATACAACATACCGTAATGGTATGCCGTTTTTTTGCAAAGTAATTTTGACAACATCACGCTTGACCTGTAATAGAAAGTACACATGTGGGTATACGACATTTAATTTGGGCAAACCCTTTGTGACAATATCATGTTTGTTAACCTGTAGCGGACAGTGCCAGATTTGTACAAAAATGTGTCGTTGAGATACTTATTTTTGACAGTCACCTCGCGTTTCCTCCAGGCAACGCCAAATTTTGACCTGTAACTGATGCTGAGTATTTTCCATGTGGTGTATATTTGAATAAGTTTTATGAGGGCATAAATGGTAAAGCAGGGAAGCATGTAGTGTGGCTAATTTGACGTTGCTGTTGCTGCGAAAATACAGCGGCGGAATTCCTTCTTTCTGGCGCTACAACAACAACAACAATCCCAGAAGCTGAAATTCTAAAACTTAGTTCCCAATTCTATCCTATAATCCGTAGGTAATAAAATGCTTCTTTCTGTATTTTGCATATATATTATATTGTTTAGCGAATGACGAAGCATCATTGCTGAAATATTCGGTAATCTTGTAATATCTTGCATCGAAGTCTGACCGCATGCGATTAACATGTAAACTGGGTGGGTGGGGTAATTATTTTGCAAGAACCAGAACATTGCTTAAATGGAACTATGACAAAGAAAGTTGGTACTGGAGTACATGTACATCTTGCAGATGCATTTTCTAGATTAGTGTTGGTCATTTTGTCTGACATTGTATGTTTATTAATTTTGTAATTGCATTTTAAATATGGATTCCCACAAATCAGGGTGTACTGTAGGGAGACATGTATTTTATTGCTATTCTTTAGATAAGTCATTTATCTAAGCCATTATCATTAATTTCCCATGATCACGGGGAGTAATTAACAGTGTTAACTTGCAGTAGACGAGTAAAGTTTATTTCCATTCTTGGGATCAGGGGGATGGCAATAACTGGGTTTTCTTATATGAAATTATAACTTTGATGGAAATTAGTATTAAACAACCCTGTTCTATTTGGCTATGGAATGATCATACTTTATAATGTGCTTGTTTATTCTTGGTAGATCTGAAAACGATTTTCTTTGACCTCATCTGTGGGCACCTAGCTTTAATTTTGCAATGCATTACTTTAACGTGTTTAACCCTTTGCACGCTAGCGGTGAAAAGAACCTCCAAATATTTCATGTAATTTCATTTGAGTTGCTTCGTAACGATGCAATTCTGATGAAATTCCAAGACATATTTCATAATTTTCAGACAGCAATAAAGAAACAATATCACGGTATTGTCGTATTGCTGATATTTTTTAACTATTTATAGTCATTAATTTTCCCGGCATGCAAAGAGTTAATTGAATATGATGTTGTTTCCCAATTGTGTGTGTTTCTGGAAACGAGCAATTTTGTGCGGGTTACTGGAAATACAGAACATTGGGCAACCACATTCACTGGCCATTCATTCAATAGTCAAGCTCAAGGGCGTTACCAGAGGTGGTTCAAGGGCTTCGGTTGAACCCCCTTGTTCATTCACTGTATGGCGACCAGTGAGGACCCTGATCAGACTGCGCAGATGCGCAGGCTGATCTGGGTCTACACTGGGCGCAAAGACCAAATAATATTTTGAACCCCCCTTTTGTGGAAGCTGGTTACGCCCATGAAGCTATGCTGTTTTCCTACAGCTCTTGTTCTGTGTTTTTCAATTGACTGTTTAACAATGTTAATTCCTATTGTGGATACCATGAACTTATAGAGGTGACCATATAGTAAGGGTTTGTAAATTGTATTGTAGTTGGCGGCTCTACTTTGAGAATTGGTGTGTGACTGGTGTGCGCTGGCGGCGGCCTGCTGTAACTTTAGAGCCCTTACTTAGGGGTGAGTTTAAAGAGATATGGTATATCTTGACGTACTAGAACATCCATGTCACCCCCAATACATACAGGGTAAATGCGGGTTTCGACCTCGTTGACCCGGCCTTAAATGACCTTAGATGTTGATGGGTCGTTAAACACCATTAAACAAACAAATTAGGAACCCATATACATGTACAGTAGAACCTGCTCTAAAGGCCATCTATAAATACAGGGTTGACAGTACTATAATGAAGATTTCACTGTCAGCCGTGAACCGAAAAGCAATAATCGAGTTTGAATTGTCAATATTGTAACATAACTGACCTGTATGTGCAGTTGTTTGTTGAATAGATGTCAGCATTGATATCAACATTTTGCTTGTGTGACTATGGATTCTCTGCTTAATCTGACATGTGTAAAATCTATTGCTACGCTTTTGTAGTATTCTCTAATGTGATTGCTGAATTTGTATAACAGATTGTAAGTGACTAAGGACAGGTGAAATATGTTTTAACATTTTCACCCTAAATTTAAGTAAATTTCCTTCCTATTCCATTAACCCGGAAAAGGATTATTTGATAAAGTTCTGAAATATTAGATCTAGTAAGCAGTGCAGATCCTGATGAGATGGCTTGTTATGAGCCGGCTCATCTGGATCTACATTGTTTGCAACCCTTTGTATTGTGATCTCAATACTCTGACGATAATTGCTGATGATGTCGTGTGTATGATTTCAGCTCTTCAGTCTTGTCGACAAAATAAATGGTGAATCATCCCCAAAGGCCGTTGTCGTCTTGTTCGCCCCCAGTGTTCCTCGCGTGGCACAAGTTACCACGGTTACAAGTGGCGCTGCGAGAAATGAACCACTGCGAGAAATGAACCACTGCGAGAAACGAACCACAGCGAGAAACGAGAACATAATATGTGACAATATGAAATTGTTTTGTTAGTTGATTGTACATGTAGTTGTAGAATTGTTCATGTAGTTGATTGTACAACAGTTCACGCTGAAGAGCTAACGTTAACATTATATATTTTTTCTTGACCACATATCGAGACCTAGCGATCACAATTCTTGCGATGTAAGTGAATATTAAAATTAGGGGTCACAATTCTTGCGTGAAGTCCATTGCTACTTCTGGTACACATTTGTTCCATGATGAATTACTAGGGTGATATTTCTTTGAATGTATTGATTTTGGTTGTCATGTTTTCTATGCACTGATTTTCTTCGTAAACATTTCATTAATGTCCGAGTCTCACTTAAAGAAATATTTAGCCAGACCATTCACTGAACCTGATAGGAGGCCTAATCAACATCTTTGTTTATTTTCTGACAGCAAGGGTCGTTATTTGGAGGCACAAACTGTACCACACTTTAATATCACCTTTTTGTACAAATCTGGGGCCACATTGTGTGAAGGTTATAATTGGCTGTCCCAAAACGTTGACAGATTGGTGGCCCAACATGGGAACATCGCTTTGTATGTGTGGCTAGGTACATGCGATTTGACGCGTAAAGTTGGTCGTGAATTACAATTGAGACATGCTACTTTAGAACAGTCATTCACGTGCATTACGACACACATATCTCGATTCTATCGGTTGGTATCACACTACAGGGGTGTTCAGTTGGTGTTTCTTGAAATACCGCCATATTCGATGGTACACTGGTATATTACTAAGGGCTTAGTAGTAACTGATGGTCTCAAGGCGCAGGACTTAGAATTGTTTGAACGTATTTGCATGATTAATGACTTCATTCGTGAGAAAAATGACCGTTTTGCCGTCCAGTCCCCACGGTTTAAGTTAGACTTACTTAATACTAGAAAGACTGCTGGTAAGGCCAGCCGAAAAAGCATTTCGTTCAAGCACTACTTGGATGGAGTCCACCCAGACCAATTGCTGTCCAAAGTATGGTTAAAACGTGTGATTGAACGGTTTCATCTCAATAGTCCGGTAGCATGAGCTTTGACAGTCAGCATCCTTGAAACTTGGATTTGTCAGATTTTCACAAAACTTGGTCATTGTTGTTGTTCAGCGGACCCTTCAAGTTGGATTGCATTTCATTGTATTGTATGCCATTCTATTAGCCTAATTGATTGCCCTTGTGGTTTCTCTACAGATGTTTGTATTGTGCATTTCATTTACAAACCTTATAAGAAATTATTTTTGTGAAATTGTTTTGAAAGAATATTTTTGATTTTTTTTGTGAAATTATTTTTGTGAATTTTGTGACATTATTTTCCAGAAATAAATTCTTTACACGTCCACAAGCAGTGAATTATGGCTAGCCCTGAAGAGAAAGTTGCGAAACTTGAGTCGGAAGTTAATGAATTGAAAGATTTATTAGGTGCAATGAAATTGAATTCTGACAAGGCTGAGAAAGAACTTTTGGCAACAAAGTCAAAATTGGATCACAGTTTGGCTGAAAGTAAAACTGTTTATATCAGTAAAGACCGAAAATTACAGAAGTTCTCTGGACACAAAGCAAAGGACAGTGATTTATCCATTGAAGAATGGATTGATGATGCATCATATCATCTGAAAAATATCTCTCATGTCGAAGCTCAGATTGAGTTTTTGTTCGACCACCTTCAAGGCCAAGCCCGTGATGAGCTTCGGGTTATCCCAGAATCAGATAGGAAAATTCCAGCCAGGATATTTGATGCATTAAGGGCACTATTCCAAGACGTTGATACTGTGGCTCAGATACAACAAGCATTTTATCAGCGCTCGCAGCGGCAGAATGAAACCTTGCAACAGTATTCGTTAGCCCTATTGAAACTTATGGACAAATTATGTAAAAAGCAGAGGGAAGCTGTCGGAGACAAGGAGCTGATGCTCAGGGAACGATTTATTGACGGGGTCATTGATGGTCAGCTGAAACGGGAGATGCGACGCTTCTCTATGGACCATCCAAGCATTCCCTTTCACGAGTTCAGAACGGTAGTGATGAAGTGGTGCGAAGATGATAGGAAACAGGACCAGGTGACAGTTGACAGTGATGCACATGATGTGGACGTCAGCGCTATCAAAAAGGAGCCAGATGTAGATGTTCTGAAACTTCTGCAAAACCAGCAGGAGTTGCTAATGCGGCAACAGGAACAGTTGGATAAATTGTCGGCGCAAATGGCACTTCAGCCCACACCTGCAGTGTTCCACAGTAGTAGAGGTGGTAGGGGTAGTCCTGGTAGACGTTCGTTTGGATATCGTGGGGGTTGGCCAAGGGGAGGGTTTCCCCGCTGTTGCTACAGGTGTGGCAGCCCAGAACATTTCATCAAGGACTGTCCCACACCTGAATCACAGCTAAGTACCGAATCACAACCTTTAAACTAACAAATTCTGCTGTCGAGGGTCAGCCAGCAGAACACACCAACATGGACCCTTTTGTTGCCTATAAGGATGTAATTATGGACAAAGCAGTTGCTCAATGTCCCGAGATAATGGTTCGCATTCAGGGCATACCAATTAATTGTCTCATCGACACTGGTAGTCAAGTTTCCACGATCACCGAATCTTTCTTCAGGACACTCACTGAGTGTGATTTATTGGATGTCAGTAAATGGATCAAGGTCACTGGTGCCAATAACCTTGAAGTCCCTTATTTAGGCTACACTGAAGTTGACATGACTATTTCGGGCATGGTTCTCACAGACGTTGGTGTTTTAGTTGTCAAGGATCCCACAGACCCGCATGGGTTGCAGCGGAAGCAACAGGTCCCGGGGCTATTAGGCAGTAATGTGTTTAAATTGATGAGTGACTTGCAAAAACAGTCTGGGACGTGTTCTGTTGACGATAAAGTTTTACAGATTCTATCTCTGTATGAGATGTCAATAGCTCCCGCATGTGGCAGTGATGACGGTGTTAGTTTTGTTAAGGTCGCGGGTTCATTGCAGGTTAAAATTCCAGCTTTGTCGATGGTTGTAGTCCAGGGGTCAACTAGATCGAAGTCAGAAACATATTCAGTTGCTGTGGAGGCCATTGCTGGAGTGAATGTGTCCCTCCCACGAAACATTATTGTGGTAGATACTTTTGCGGAAGTTGTTAAGGGCAGGGTGCCTATTCGTGTCGTAAATATTGGTCAGGAAGATGTTTGGCTTGAACCCAGATCTAGACTTGGAGTTGCTCATGCTGTTGACATTGTCGAAGACAATTTTGCATCACCTCGTTGTGAGTTAGAAGCCACTAGCTCAGAAATTACTGTGCGCCTGGAGAAAATGCAGGTTCAGTCAGTGGATGAGTCAGTTTGTGAGCGAATTTCAGATCTCCCGTTCAAGGTTGATGTCGACACCGCCGACTTCTCGCCGGCGGATGAACAAAAGGTAGCATCTGTGTTCATGAAGTACAAAGATTTCTTTGTAGAAGCAGAAGACGACTTGGGATTCACTGATTTGGTATCTCATAATATTCCCACTGTTGACGATGCTCCTGTGAAGATTCCCCATCGGAAGATTCCTCCAAATTTGATGCCGGAAGTTAGAGACCTTATCAATAAAATGTTACGTCAGAAAGTTATACAGCCTAGTGTGAGCCCGTACGCTGCGCCTGTTGTCCTTGTTAGAAAGAAGGATAAATCTCTTAGGCTTTGTGTTGACTACAGACTTTTGAACGCCAAAACTGTGAAAGATGCGTATCCCTTACCACGTATCGAGGAAGCACTTGATGCACTGCATGGCTCTCGATATTTCTCCTCAATTGATCTAGCTCAGGGCTTTTACCAGGTTGGCATTTCTGACAAAGATAGGCACAAGACAGCTTTCAGGGTTGGTTGTGGCGGACTGTACGAGTACCTCAGGATGCCTATGGGCTTGTGTAATAGTCCTAGCACATTTCAGCGATTGATGGAGGCTTGCCTTGCCGAAGCAAATTTTGACATATTGTTGATCTATCTGGATGATATCTTAGTGTATTCTCGTTCAATCAGCGATCACGTGAGTAGATTGGAATATGTGTTTAGTCGGCTTAAGTCTCATGGTCTCCGCATGAACTTGAGAAAATGTCATTTCTTTCAGCGGAAAGTTACATTTCTGGGTCATCAGGTGTCGGAGGAGGGTGTTGCCACAGATCCAGAGAAAACAAGTGTGATACGTGAGTGGCAGCGTCCAAGAACGGTTAGTCAACTTCGTAGTTTCTTGGGGTTGGCAAGTTACTATCGTAAATTCGTGCGTTCGTTTTCTGCAATCGCTTCTCCCTTACATGCATTGCTTTCTAAAGGCGATGCCAAGAAAGTTAAGTCGGGACAGAAACGGCGACGTGGCCCTGTGAGAATGAATGACATTGATGAGGCCTTTGACCAGAAGTGGACCAATGACTGTACAAATGCATTTGAGTCGCTCAAAGATTGTCTCGTTAGTGCTCCTGTGCTTGGATTTCCGGATTTCACGGTCCCATTTATCGTAGAGACGGATGCCAGTTTCCGGGGTTTAGGCGCGGTGTTGTCACAAGATCAGGAGCATGGTCGTGTAGTGGTAGCATATGCGTCTAGGTCTTTACGTCCGTCAGAGAGGAATATGGACAATTATAGCTCTTTGAAGCTTGAAATGTTGGCATTAAAATGGGCTGTCAGTGATAAGTTTCGGGATTATCTGTTGGGTAGTAAATTTGTTGTGTTTACTGACAATAACCCACTCAGCTACTTTCAATCAGCAAAATTGGATGCAACAGAGATGCGGTGGGCAGCTCAGTTAGCTCAGTTCGATTTTTCCATCAAGTACAGGTCTGGGAAGTCAAATGGCAACGCAGATGCTCTCAGCAGACGTGAAGATGATGCCAGTGAACACGATGTGACGGACTTGGGGATGAATGCCACAGTAGCAGATGTTGACACGCGAAGTGATATGTTGGTAACTGTCACGAAGTCCACACCTTTAGGTGTTCAATTGAAATCTGTAATTTCAGAAGGAATGGAACATTCGATTCGCAGTGAGTCGGTTGATGCCGCACTGACCACATTTCCCCAAATTGATGATGAGGAACTTCGGGAGCGACAGGAGAGAGATCATCATATTGCTCAGGCCAGGAAGTGGGTAAAAACAGGACATAAGCCAACAGACAGACAGCTAGCAACGGAGTCGCCTAGCACCAAAAGGTTAATCAAGAAGTGGGACAAACTGGAGTTGAGAAATGGAGTATTGTGGTGTAGCAGCACCACTCCCAATGGGGATAATTGCCTCTTGTTTGTTACCCCAGAGAGTATGAAAAACCAGATGCTGGAATCGTTGCATGATGCATCTGGTCATCAAGGAATAGAGCGGACAATGTCACTGGTAAAACGAAGGTGTTACTGGGTAGGATTGGATGCTGATGTGCGCAATTGGATTAAGCATTGCGAGAGATGTGTTGTCTCTAAGCAGCCAGTCCCTAAAGTCAAACCTAAGATTAAGAGCTTACTAGCGTTTGCCCCTTTGGAGGTAGTCGCTATGGACTTTACGCAGTTGGAGAAAGCATCAGATGGCCGGGAAAATGTCTTGGTGGTAACAGATGTGTTTACCAAGTTCACTGTAGCCCTTCCTACACGGAATCAAAAAGCCACGACAGTTGCGAAGTTGCTGGTCCAAGAATGGTTCTATAAATTTGGCATCCCTACTCGATTGCACAGCGACCAGGGTCGCAATTTTGAAAGTTCTGTGGTGAAAGAACTCTGTAATATGTATGGAGTAACAAAGTCGAGAACCACACCATATCATCCGGAGGGAAATGCTCAATGTGAGCGCTTCAATCGAACGATGCACAACCTGTTGAAGGCATTACCACCTGAAAAGAAAACAAAATGGCCGGAGTATTTGTCGGAGCTTGTTTACTGCTACAATGTGGCTCCACAAGCCAGTACCGGGTATTCCCCCTTCTATCTAATGTATGGAAGGGAACCTTCCCTTCCCATAGATCTAATCTTGGGAAACACAAACGAGCAACCAGGAAAATGTTTGGAAGAGTGGATTGCAACACATAAGAAGAAATTGAGGGATGTACATAGTCTCGCCAAGTTGAACTTGGAACGAGCAAGTCAGCAACGTATTCAGCGTTTTAACGCAACAGCCAGGGAGGAGTCTATTCCGAAGGGTACTAGTGTGTTACTGAGGAGTCACCCTCTCGGTCGTAACAAAATTCAAGATTTCTGGGACGCGACACCTTACAAGGTTGTAGGCAAGTTGCAGGATAACGTGTATGTCATCCAGTTGGCAGATGGGACAGGACCTACAAAGACTGTCACTCGTAGAGAAATCTTGGACCTTAGTAAGTCGTTGGACAGCACATCTAAAGTTGCTGAAAACGTGCCTATTGTGGATGCTGAGGACAGCATGCATCCAAAAGTTGGGGATGGGGGTGATTCAAATGTAGAAGTTAAATCCGTGACAGATACACAGGACTCTGAAAGTGACTATGACATTGCATATCATGTCAAGAAGAACATGGATGAGACTATGGAAGCAGCAACTCTATTTGAAGGAACAGAACTGGAGCAAAGCGACATTGATATACTGAAGGGATGTACAAGTAGTTCCGACAAAGCAGGGAAGCCGTCCAGTGGAAGTAGTTCCGACAAAGCAGGGAAGCCGTCTAGTGGAAGTAGTTCCGACAAAGCAGGGAAGCCGTCCAGTGGAAGTAGTTCCGGCAAAGCAGGGACGCCTTGTGCAGATAGTTCTGACAATGAAGGGACGACTAGTGATGATTCCTTAGATCGAAAACCGTATGTAAGACGTTCGTCTAGGAAAACAAAAGGAAAACATTCAAATCCTTTTCATTTGCCGCGTTCAGTGCACAAGCAAACTAGCAATAATAGGATGTCAGTCAGCCATGGTGATCAGTCGGGTCAGAACTTTAATGACTTCGGAAAAGCGGTTGCAATGCTTGGAGAGACATTAGGGAAAACGTTGCTTAGTGGGTGGCACGGAGTAAGTAACGAGTGATACAAATTCTGTAGGAAAGAAAAAAAAACAAAGAAAAAAGAATAAAAAAAATGAACAATTGATAGAATATTCGTTGCTTGGCAACGTAGGTGGAGATTGACCCCGTCACAATGCCAAATAACGAATATTC
>JBEVXV010000341.1:0-7645 GCA_040505915.1 Sedimenticola sp.
TGAAGATAAAGTTGATGATGTAGAAGTGAATACTAGTAAGGAAGCGAGAGTATATGGGAACTTGTCAGGAAATAAACACAAATATAGGGGGAAGAAATTATATTGTATATGTAGAAAACCAGAGGATAACAGAGAATATGTAGGTTGTGATGGGTGTAAGGAATGGTTCCATTTCGATTGTGTAGGCTATGATAAACATCCAAGCAAGATAGATTTACCGTATTACTGCTTTATGTGTCAAATAGATAGGAGTAGACTGGACAAAATAGAAAGCAGGAAAGGAGAGGCATCTGGCAGGTGTGAAGAGGAAGATCAATCGCGAGACAATGAAGAAAATGAAAAATATAAATTTGATTGCGAAGTAGCAAAGCATGCGAATGAATACCAAGAAAGTCGTAATGAAGATACTGTTGATAGAGTCCAAAGGCAAACTGTTATTGACATGCTACAGACTGAATGTGATAACATAAATGACGATGATGCCAATGACGATAGCGACACCGATAGCATAAATGACGATGATGCCAATGACGATAGCGACGATGCGCTTTACAAAAGTGCTATGTATATAGAACAACATAATTTTAGTGAAGACAGCAGTGAAAACGAAGATTCGTCATCATCGGATATTGACAAAGCCGGTTCCGCAACAAGAAGTGAAAATTCACCAGACGAAGATAATACAGAAGATTCTACTGATAGTGAAAACAGCAATGGCTCTGCTTCACAAGAAACGATATTATTCAAAATAAAACTGACAAGAAAAGAATGGAACACAATAAAACCATCTGAAAATAGACGGTGTTTGATTGGACGCTGGACGAAAATATTATTCAGTAAATTTAAAGAAGTAAACCCAAGTTGTGTCCTGAAGTTCACATATAACAGAGTGAAAAAGATGAATAGTCGAAAAGAAAGAAGTGCATATATCAATGTGAAGGCACAGTGCAGCTTTACGGGTTGTGCTTCCTATCGATTCTTCAAGAAAAATCCACCTGATGAGAATAGAAAACACGTATATATAGAAGTTGAGCAAATTGGCTGTGTCGTACACAGACCCAATGAAGTGAGGAAAAGGAACACAACTGGGGCTGAGAGAGCTTTTATTGCTCAAGAATTGAAAAGAGAAGGCGTTGGTAATTGGTATTATCGCAATTGTGCAGCAATGGATGACGACGTAGCAGATGCAGGAAACCTTAATGACTGCAAAACTCCAAATGTACTATATAAAATTGCATCAGAACATAATAGCAAAGGGCAGCTACATACCGATGTCTTGCAAGAAGTTAAGTTACTCCATGATGTGTACAAGGAAATTGATGAGAAGGATGAGCCAAATGGATACATTCAACATTTCTCGTGTAATCCGTTTGCAACAATAATGTATACAAAGAAGCAACTTGAACTATATCTGGAACAGAACTCAAAGCATAACACTCCGCTATGTTTAGATGCAACTGGTTCTATAATCCAGAAGATTCCCAACCAAAACAAGAGAATATTTTACTACGCACTCGTAATGAAAAATCCAATGGAGCATCGCAGTGCCATTCCCATAGCAGAAATGATCACAAATGACCATCACTCATACGAAATTAAACATTTTTTGAATAAATTTATCAGCGATTTAAAGAAAATAAGAAATTATAGGTATATACCTCGGCGGGTCGAGATCGATTTTTCCTGGGCATTTGTGCAGAGTGTGTTGTCTGCATTTAACAATGAAGATGTAAAAACATACTTGAATAGGGCTTGGAAAGTTATTAGAGGGAAATGTTCAATAAAGGAAGTAGAAATGTACACGTATCCTCATTTATGTGCTGCCCACATGATAAAGGATGTATCACGCAACCTGAAACATATCAAAGACAAGGGACTAAAAGACTTCTGTGTGTTTTGCTTTGCACTCATGCAGAACAGCACTTCAATAGATGACGCCAAAACAGTCTTCGGGCACATGTGGACCGTATTCAATACTGAGTACGAGACTGAAGAAGTGATACAAAGTCGAATGATTTTACAACAGATGGTGAAAGAACAGCGTATAGATTGTTTAGATGAAAACATAACAACAGCTGACGAAGAAAACAAAACATGTGATGATGAAATCAAATTGACAAACACTGGCACTATCCGACAGTCTTCAAAGTTTTGGCATGAGTTCAAAAATGTAATAACAGAAGTAAAATCGAAACAAACTAAGGACCTGCAACAAGAACATCAGAAAGAGAATATTTACTACGACTCCATGTGTATGGATATATTGCTCAACAAGTTCATCTATGTACTGCCATTGTGGAGTGGTATTCTCTTGGGAAACTTATCAAGGTACTGCACGCAATCAACAAAACAGGTGCTGCCGAAAGAGGATAAAGAGGAATTGCGGTCAACAAACAACCTGGTAGAAAACTGGTTTGGGGTGGTTAAAAAAGACATACTGTATCACAAAAAGCAACGCTTGAGGGCATCGGATTTCATCAGAAAACAATTTGTTAACATTAGAGGTCATCTAACAGAACTGCATATCTATACAAGGCGTGGTATAAAAAGAAAACCTGGAGAAAGCGAACCAAAAGAAGAATGGAGAGGGAAATCTCAGAAGCAGAAAAGGAAGCCGAAGTATTACTCTACGCCACGAAAGATGCCAACACCTAAAAAGAAAAAGCCCACAGCTGTCTCTGAACAACCCTCAAAGAAGAAACGAAGACACATCATGAAAGTTAAAAGAGAGGAAAACATCATCAGTACAAAAATGACTAACCGAAAGCATGATCAAATCGGTTCAACAGAGCGAAAACAGAGTGATGTACCGAACAAGAACATACCTTCGTGGGGTGGACAGGTTATGGTGAACAATAATGTAATCAAACTGGTAAACACATGCCCTGTTGACAATATGTTGTACATAATGTACTGTATAAATGAAGACAAACCTGCTATTATAGATACCTTGTATAAATCTCGGGATAGTGTATGCATGACACTGCTCAACGTGCTACACTTGTGCAAAGAAGAGAAATGGGTAGAGGCAAAAGTAATTTGGCTGGAGAAGTTCTGTGGGTTTACTTTAGCATCAGAAGAACCATGGGATGTCTATGGCAGTGAATACGTTCATTTTGTTAAGCACCTGTCTGGCATACAGTCTAGCTTCCAGGAGTCCGTGTGCAGTCAAAGCAATTGTATCAGAAAAGTTCGCAGGATTATTGCAAAAGACATCTCCTTATCGTGAGTATAATATACATGTACTCGCAAATTTATTATCGTACTCAATTATTCTTGTATATTTTTAATATATAGAGTCTAGACATCAGAAAACATCTGATATATATACCTGCTTTACGCATGATAGTCCAGAGGCCATGTACAATGCCGAACATATATGAAATGTAAACCTACATGGTCACAGAAACATAATAGATAGAGAAACATATAGCCTAGATATTTTTGTAGTGCATACTGTCTAGCTGAAACAGAAACACGATTTTTATTCCGTGAAAATATACTGAGTTTATTTCAATTATTAATGTAGACATCTACTAAAGTATATAATATATCTTATATACTATATAAGATATCTACTGATTTATATAAAATATCTACTAAAGTTTAGTAGATATCTTATATACTTTAGTATATATCTAATATAAATCTTATAAACTTTAGTATATATCTTATATACTATATAAGATATCTTCTAAATTGTATAAGATATCTACTAAAGTTTATGAGATATCTTATATACTTTAGTAGATATCTGATATGCAATTTTATATAAGATATCTACTAAAGTATATAAGATTTCTTATAAACTTTATGAGATATCTCATATAGTTGATCAGATATATACTATAATTTATAAGATATCTACTACAGTCTAGTACTGATAACTTATATAACTGTTTTTTTTATTAAGATAGCTTATTTATTTAGTAGATATCTTATATAATATATTAGATATCTACTAAAGTTTATGAGATATTTTGTTTTGGGAATAAATAGTAAAACGGTGTGCCATAAAATAAAGCTTTTATAAGCATACCGTCTTCATGAAAACTCTAGATTTATACAGTTATGGCGACTGAACCAATGTTACCATATACTATTTTTTACAACCATTATATGTTTACATGTGTGTAGATGGTATTCCTGATGCACAATGCAATACAATGTAACTTTATAGGAAATTGGCAATACAGTGCCTTTTACTTAACATGGAATATGTACAAATACTAAATATATATGATGATGTTCACATATTAACTGATCCAATGAAGTTCCAATATGTACGTATACCATACGCACATATACACCTACACACGCGTACACATATTTACCTCTGCACATACATACAGATACACAAATGCATACACATATATACATATACATACATACAATGAACTATAACAGGAAAATTCCAAACATGTCTCCTTTTCTGATAGACACATTTTAAAAATAAAAGTCACTCTGTTCAAAGGTAGAATTAAGTGGTTTAAATATCTGAAATTGCATACATGCAGCTATCAGTTATTTTGCATACATGCAGCTATCAGTTATTTTGCTTGAGCATGTTGACTTACACATCATTGAAACGCTAAGAACATGGCATTTTCTAATGGCATGATTTACAAGTTGAGTAAAGTTTGTGATGTCGTATATTACAGTGCACCATCTAACAGAAACGGAAGCGTCCAGACAATGATCACTGACTGGTGGGCTCCAGGTGAGGATTCAAAGTGTAAAGTTCCACGTGAAGATGGCGCACAAGAAACGTGAGTTGTTAGGATTATCAAACCCATATTCACTGATAGTACAGTTGACAGTTGATGTATATATATATATATTTATAAATACTGTTGATGGTGTTATTGGGGTATAACATGCCGTTTACTTGTCATAAATTTAGTATAAATCCGCGTAGCTTGTCATTTTGTGACAAGTAAACTGCATGCTATACTTCAATAACAACATAAAAATCGAAAAACAATTCTTAAAAAAACAATGTCGGTCAATAATGAATAAATATATAAATAATGCGTTAATATTGCTCAAAATATACTTAAATTATAAACAGTCTACAGTTAGCAAAAAAAAATCCTTACAGTTTGAAAACAGAGCATTGTCTTGAAAATAGTCGTTAAATAGTTCGACAAAACGGTGGATTGTCGTTTCCATCCACAATGTTATTGCAAATAGGCTACATCTGGGAGATATATCGGTTTTACTTGTTTGTCTCGCACGGAGATAGCTGTGTTCAACCATATAATCAATCCACCGGGTGCTACTGTATGTATGATTCATAGCAAAAACTGAGGGTTCCAGACTACGGTTTCGCCAAATGTAGGGTCTTCCCCCACATACGATAGGCATCACGTGGTAGTCCCACGTGATACAATAGACCCAACCATCGACAAATATGGGGTCACCCAATCACATCAACACTCATTCGACAGAGGAGGTACACACCTCCTCTAGACTCTGAGTATGTTAATATTTAATTAAAATCATGGGAACATGGAAACATGAATTGTGAATTGTGAAATAGTGAAATAGTGAAAATAATGAAATTGTGAATTCGTATGTTGTATACTGTATACTGTGACATTGTGTATCTGTGACATTTTGACATTGAGAAAAGTGATCAGTGAAGTTCCGGAGCTGCCAACATATTTCAAGAAAAGACAAGAGATCAACAACAAGAAATAACCCTATCAGCGTGGGTGGTAACGTATATTTACTATAACCTACCCTTACTGACCCCGTGTGTTATTTCTGTTGTTTGCATAGTGTTTTCTTTATAGGAGATAAACAATCTTGTGCTTTGTAAACGGGCCACGTGCTATATTTATACCTCATATTTTGGCATTTTTTGCAACTAAATTCACCCTTTTGTAGTTAATGTTCTATAAGTTCTACAACAGTTTCGTGAAGTGTCTTATAGATATTTTCCCTTAAATAACATCTAATTTCATACGAATTAAGAGAAAACAGCAGAATTCATATCTTAAAACATGATATAAACAAGCAATACCAAAGATATTATTAGCATATTTACAGCATATCCAGATTTCGACCCGGACCAGCCTGCATAATCAAATCTCATCATATTGATAAGCTATCTTCGCCAATTAACTGCATGTTTATATAGAGTCTTTGTGATTTCTCTTTATAGTATTACAGGTTACAACCCTCCATGTGCTTGTAAGCCCGTGTGTTATTTCTGTTGTTTTTATTGTGCTTTGTAAACGGGCCACGTGTGCTATTTTTACCTAATTTGTTGGCAATCAAATTCTCCATTTTCTAGTTAATGATCTATATATATTACAATAGTTTCGTGAAGTTCTTTATCGAAATTTTCCTTTGAATAACACCTAATTCCATACGAAATAAGAGAAAATAGCAGAATTTATACCTTAAAAACGTGATCCAAACAAACAATAACAAAGAAATTACCAGGTGCTCGGAAAGCAAATTATCAACCAATCAAATCCCGTCTCAGTTTGTTAGCGACTTTCTGATTGGCTCGGTTCCAATCCAGTTATGAAGCAAAATATTCACGTTAAGGATTAGGCATATTTTTCAGCGTGTTTACAGCATATTCAGTTTTCGACCCGGAGCAGCGTGCAGCCTGCATATTCAATTGTCTTTGTGATTTCTCCTTACAGTTGACAGGTTGTAACCAATCTTGTGCTTGCAAGCTCGTGTGTTACTTCTACCCTAAACCACGTGCGATATTAATTTCACCACACATTTTCTTTTCCTCTGTTGCTTATATAGTGTATAACCTGTGTAAAATATATTTCTAGTGTTTAGTCAGGTTTTCACAGTAAAATAAATACAATTTGTAAGGCCTTCATAATAGAAGTGTTCAGATATTCATAAAATAAAAGTTAATTACTCTCCAGAAATGATAAAATATTTGTGAAAGGGAGAATATAAAATAGATTATTTGATACGAAAACTCGAGGCAAAAACTAAAAATCCCAATTCAAAGATATCAGCCCTGCGAATTCGTTTTGTAAGCCCCTCGCTGATTGGTCAATCCAATTTCTAAATATCAAAGTAGGTCAATCCTGATAATCCTGCTAATCGATCCCTCTGCTGCTACAGCCTAGCCCGCAACTCCACAATAAACCCGCCAAATATTTGTGCTCGATATTATAGTACTTTCTGGACATCTTGAAACATTTGAAAAACAAATTTTTCCCCCCAACCTAAAACCTAACTTTCAAAACTTATATAAATTATTTTTCATTATTTTTTATTTTATTTTCAACCTTAACCTAAACTTTCAAAAACTTATAAAATTATTTTATTTTTTTCCCAACCTTATTAAACTAACTTTCAAAAATACTTATAATAATAATTTTTTTTTTCTCAACCTTAACCTAACTTTCAAAAACTTATATTTTTTTCAAACCTTAACTTAACTTTCAAAAACTTATAATTTTTTTTTTTTACCCAACCTTAACCTAACTTTCAAAAAAAAAAAAAAAAACTTATATAAATTATTTTATTTTTTCCCCAACCTTAACTAACTTTCAAAAATACTTATAATTTTTTTTTTTTTTTAACCTTAACCTAACTTCCAAAAACTTATACTTTTTTTTTTTTTCATATAGTGTCTGTGTTTACAGGTTGTAACCAA
>JBEVXV010000342.1:0-6492 GCA_040505915.1 Sedimenticola sp.
AAGTCATATAATAAAACAATTATAGTCTTTTGAGTCGGTGTACATGACATTTACTGACCATCGAAAAGTGATGTTCAGCTCCGCCTTCGGCGTCGGTGAACATCACTTTTCTCAGGTCAGTAAATATCATGTACACCTCCTCAAAAGACAATAATTGTATATTTATGACATCCGACGACATAACATACATCTACCGGTCACTTACAACATGTATTATTTTCGCTGTAAATTTTGATTTATTGTTATATTTGTGTTGTGCCCACCTGCGGAAAGCGGGCCAACGAGGTCGAATCCCGCATTTAACCTGTATGCAATGGGGGGGGGGGGGGCAATCCCAAAATCAGAACTGACTATTTACATCGATAAAAATACACATTCAGCCCTGAAATTAGAATAACCTTGCCTGGTGCCAGGTCCATACCACACCAGCGTCACTTAGCCCCTTCCCCTAAAAATAGGATTGGCACTAATCATACTACTTTATAGGGGGGTATAACCTGATTCAACTCTTAGCGTACAAGAAACCAAAATATGTACCTGAGGTATCTCGGGATTCCAGTAAGGATGAACGCCTATCGTTTAACTACCCTTCGCATGCTCACAACCAACCGCCCGATAGAGCAAATGTGCAATTTAATTCCTGCCATTAACATATGAGGTACTGGTAATATTCAGTCAATCTAATCTATAACTATGACCGTTTTCTGTTCTGATAGGCACATTCCAACCATGGGCAGACCAAAGTGGGCAAAATCAGCAAGCAGTGGAGCGGACATGAGCGTGCAAAGCACAACGACACCGACATCTTCAGCGTTACTTGTAAGTTTTATATCGACCGCTGAGCGGTTAAAATTATATGTCACAAACAGCACATGGGATGACAGAGGAACAGAAAAGGCGGAGGGGTGGGGGTATTTGATGATAATTTTGGGATAAAAACATATGAGCCACATCACGAGAAACCCAACAATGTGACATCTGCATAAAGTATCGACCCAGATCACATTGCGCCGCCCACGCAGTCTGATCTGACCTGATATGTTCTGCCTATGGGTGTTATAGGTATAGAGTAATGATTCCTGCAACATAATTTCTTCAGAAAGCCGAAAGTGTCGGCCCGCATTAGCTTGTGCGGACTGCGCAGGCTGATGAGGGTCGATACTTTACGCATATGCCACTTTGTTGGTTTTCTCGCGATGCGGCTCATTATGTTGTGGGTACATTTTACAAGTAGCCATAAGATATGTTTTTATGGAGAAAAAAGAAAAATTATCTCAAAATTATCATCAAATACTCTCCTTATCTGTTGCTTTGGATATTATCAGAAATTCTCCTAAAATTTCTTTGAAAAATTGGCAAATTGTCCAAAAATGATATCAAAGATTTGTGACAATTTCAGAGGAAATGCAGAATTATATTTTAATTGGTGCAGAGGAACCGATAAGGGGAGTAGTTGTTGATGATGTTGGGATAGTTATCTCCAATTCTCCATAAAAACATATGTTGTTGGTACTTGCTAGAATCGCATCGGCAAGTACCCCTAATATGTTTTTGTGAAGAAAAATTAACTCAGAATTATCAAATACTCCCCGTATGTGGAAATGCGGAATTATATTTAGGTGTCTCATTTATGTGTGGATGGGTCAGCATCCCACAATAGTCCGGCGTGTAAGAGGTTGGCATGTGCACTTCTGGCAGAAATCACCAAATTTGGCACAGATGACCTTTGATAGGTACTAATCAAATCCACCCGCAGGACACACATTTTGGAGTTCGTTAACGCCCCCTAATTTGCATAAATCCAAGATGGCCGCCGCCGATATAGGCCAAAATCCAATATGGTCATATCTCAGCCAATAATAGGCCTATTTGGATGAGTTTGGTATGAATTAATATAGTTTCGAGAATGCCCGATCGAATAGTGAGGTTTTCATGAGCATCAGAAGTCAAGGTCACGATATAAAGGTCAAGGTCATCATATTTTTGGCACAAAATGGCTATTATTTGCCAATATGGTCATATCTCAGACAATAATAGGCCGATTGGGATGAGTTTGGTATGCATTAATATAGTTTAGAGCATGCCCGATCGAATAGTGAGGTTTTCATGGGCATCATAAGTCAAGGTCACGATATAAAGGTCAAGGTCATCATTTTTTTTGCACAAAATATCTATTATTTTCCAATATGGTCATATCTCAGCCAATAATAGGCCGATTTGGATGAGTTGGGTATGCATTAATATAGTTTCGGGCATGCCCGATCGAATAATGAGGTTTTCATGGGCATCAGATGTGAAGGTCACGAAATAAAGGTCAAGGTCATCGTTTTTTTCTTCCATAAAATAGCTATTATTTGCCAGTATAGTCATATCTCGGCCATGAATAGGCCGTTTGGGATGAGTTTGGTATGCATTAATATAGTTTCGGATATGCCCGATCAAATAGTAAGGTTTTCATTGCCAGTAAATGTCAAGGTCACAAGATAAAGGTCAAGGTCATCTTTTTTTTGTATGAAATAACGATTATTTGCCAACAAAACTGGCATTGTAGCAAGTTTTATCGGCATTATAATAGCATTCGTATCGTATCGTCGGTTCGTATCGTATCGTCGGTTAGTATCGTATCGTCCGTTCGTATCAATTAAGTATGTGTATACTGTTATATATGGTCAAGGTCATACAACAAATATCAAGGTGACATATTTTATGGCCTAAATAGCTATAAAATAGCTACAAAAATAGCTATAATCAGCCGATAAAAACTGACATTAGAGATACATATAATTATGATACTTTGCTGCATTCTAGATCAATCATAGAGTATATTACTCTTCATATCTTCAATGTGTCAAGGTCAACAAATATGCATATATTTCTCACTGTGGATAATAATAATCTGTGCCAGGTTTGATCAAAATCGGAAAAGTCTAACTAAAGACTACGGTTGGACAGATTGACAGACATGTGCAAAGAAATATGACATTAAATTTAGCAAAGGCGACGTAATAAACACAATTATTAAATTAATGTTTAATAGGCCTACAGGACCCATAATACATAACTATTGGAATTAGAAGCAGCTCGGCAGCTGATTCCTTCCCAATTCGATACAGGGCTCTGAATGGAATGTGACATGCTACAGCATTATTGCATTTGTAACCATTGTAGATTTATGCATACACACTTGTGACCACCCAGTCTAATAAGGATCTACGTTATTCTCCTTGTATTTCAAGAAGATTTAAAAATGCCTCTTCTAGCAAATAGCTTAGATACTGGACACATTTCAGGAGTGTGGAAGCTGATCGTGAGCTACATCGGTCACAAATGCAACACAAATAATTTTAGAATGCATCATGTGCATGGATGAAATTGTTTATACAACATTGACAATAAACGGAAGTTTACAGCGGAGACAAATGTTTGTGAATCGAATATTAAACACATTTGCTAGTACTTACATAATGTTCTTAGTATGATCGGCGCTAGAATATCATTGACTATTCAACACACTCATCGCGTATCTAGATGTTCATTACTTCTTGGTCAGTGCTAATCCTATTACCTTTAGGGGATGGGGCTAATGGCCACCATACACCATACAATATTATTTAGACAATATTATTGAATCAATATGTCCAGAAAGTCTTTCCCACACACTTATATATAGTACAATCCATCAATATTGCACACTCACGACGATTATTACTGCGCAATACGTAATATTGCACACTAATATTGTATGGTGTATGGTGGCCACAAGTCATTATGGTGTGGAGAGGACCCGGCACCATACTTGGTTATTCAATTTATGGCTGAATATATATGTAAATATATATTCAGTTCTGATTTCGGGATTTTCACTCCACCACAACAGCTGACAATACGGTATTCGACCATGTTGAACCCGACCTTATATGACTGCAATATTGTTGAAAGGTCGTTAAAACCAATTCCCATCACATCATTATTTTGTTATGCTATCTATAACTGGAACAATCCTATCGGATGTGAAGTAACATTGGATATGACTTAGCACAAATATTGACATCGCTACAGACACAGGGTATAAGCCACGTCACACCAAGAGACGTGTCTCCCAGAAGGTATGCGTGTAATGATTTTGTTGAGATACTGTGACAACTTATTTGAGAAACCGTTACAGTAACTGTTTCTCGAAGAAGTTGTCACGGTATCTCAACAAAGGCATTACATGCATACCTTCTGGGAGAAACGTCTCTTGTTGTGAATTGGCTTGTGTATACCCTGTGACAGTAGTTTCCGCACATCCCAAGTGAACACTTGACATTTTAGTCGACTCTTATGCCCTGTGAATCTGCAGTTACTACTGTAGCGAACGTCTTTAAGTAGAGTAGTATGTGGCTAGATGGCAGTTGGAGTAGAAGGAGCAGGGCGACCATAACAGCTTCCGCCACATTTACATCTAGCTGTACATACAAGGCCCTTCTTGTAGCAGGAGCACCTTCCTGTACAGCTGGTAGTGCATCCGCAACTGACTAGCGCTTCCAGGGCCTTCGCTGCTCGAGGGAGAGGAGTCCATAAAGGCAACCAACCAGACTCGGATACAACCCACCCCCAAGAACCAGGACTCGGCAAGACTTGTTCGACTACCAGAGACTGTCCCCAGATGTATCCAGCTTGGTATGTTGCTCTCTTAATGTGCTCTATCAGCGCTGCCTTGGTGGGAGGTATGTACTCAAATGTGCGCGATGACTGGGAAAAGATCTGCTGGCGTGCTTGATTAACTTCCAGGAGAGAGCAGGATACCGAGTACAGTGATATGACAAAACTCTCAATGGCAGCGGTATCATCTGAAGACAGTGTGGCAGGCCTTTCCATGAGATGGATTAATGCAGTTGTGAGCTCTGGCCTTGTGCTCCACTTTCCATATGCTGATTTCTTCCCCGTGCCGGAAAAGAAGGATGTGTTGTCGGATCCTGTCAGGGCATGGAATGCGGGCAGAGCGAGTGCCTTGGAGGGAGCCATGGTGCTGCAGATGTCATGGATGGAAATATATCTGAACTTTTTGCCCATTCCAAACGAGACCCACAATTGCTCTGCACCAATCTCAGTGAAGAAATGGATGGCCAGAACCACAATATCGGTATCGTTTGCAATGATCAATGTTCGCTTGTAGTTCTGTGACACTGCATTTGCCGCATGCAGCATAACTCTTGTGTCAAACTCTTCGTGGTTGCATGGACTGAGTGGATGCATCTGTGGGATCATCTGGTCATCGTCGCATGGTGCAGGATTGTGGAGGACGGTCTCTTCAAAGGTTGTAATAATGACCTTCCCCTCATGGACGTCGAGCTGCGAGATGACCCCTGCCAGGTACTGAAATAGTTCCACCTTATTTGTTTCGTTGCGTAGATAGCTATTCCAGTTGTTTGGTATCTTCCCACTCCCATCACTCTGCAATCTCTGTCGGATGCCTACTCCCCTTGTCTCCCTGGCAGTCGCTTTCAGACTGTTTGGTATGTACCGGTCCCAGATGACATCAACACGTGCAGCTGTGGACAGGTGCTTCTGTATGTAGGGAATAACCTTCTTTTCAGCATAATCATGGAATGTTTTTATGCTTGTGTCCGGTCTCAACATATGCACCATACCGGCACCGTCAATTAGTATGACGTCAGCTCCATCAAAGTCGGATGGTGATTCTGTTTCCAAGCAGGGAACCAGGTCGGACTTCTGGCCACTACGTAGCTTGCCGTGTTTTGATAGCGATGGTGGGGCATCGGTATTCTCGACTTCAAACAGCCGGTCAGTATTGCCTTCTCTGACTTGCGTCGCAATATACAACTGTCCCAGTAGGTGTAGGTCCTCTTTTGTACTGTCAACATACTTTCTTTTGTGTTTTTTATGTCGATTACTGGGAAGAGGTATCTTGTTCATCTTTATTGCCTCATAGAAGGCGACTGCTTGGGTCTCCAGGCGTTCTTTCACAAATGACGTATGTTGTTTCCGTCCCTTTGCATGGGCACACATAATACTTTGGGCGACATCCTCTGACATGATCTCTTTGGTGTCGAGAATGATGAGCTCGTCGGTGTCTTCATCGAAGGGGTTCCCTGCCTTTTGGAATGCTACGAGAAGTTCCTTAGTGTCTGCTGCAAACCTCTTCTGCACGCTTGGACTCTGATCATGATGCTTTGGAACAGACACTTTGCGCGTATGTATACTAGCCTCAAACTCGTTGATGACACGTGAAACTTCCGGTCCTGCAACAGACCACTCTGTGAAGACGCACTCATCATTCAGGTTGAGGACTCCTCCGTGCATCTTTAGTTCTTTATTCTGCTGCTCGTGGTTTTGGTCGAACCCCATCTGGGAGAATGGATTTTGCGTCTTGGCAATGGTGAAGAAGCCATCAGCAAACTGTTTGTAGAGCTCTGGGTGTTTGAGTCGTAGGTTCAGCATATCACGAACATGTACTGGAAGCCAACGGGCATAATTGTTGTTGTTCGT
>JBEVXV010000342.1:6502-7953 GCA_040505915.1 Sedimenticola sp.
GCCTTTCCATGAGATGGATTAATGCAGTTGTGAGCTCTGGCCTTGTGCTCCACTTTCCATATGCTGATTTCTTACCATGAGCATTACTTACCCAGTTCAAAAGAAAGAATCAGTCTTTCTGTAAATATTTTTTTGCAGACAATTTTGTTGTTGTTGTTGTTGTTCGTGCCATCTAGTGGATGTCCCTGCGCTTATTTTTCTAGGCACCATGGAAAATCACAATGCGTCCAACTTCTATGCACCTCCATGGAGACAAAATGTATGTTATTACCTGGTATGCACTGTATAAAACGTGAAAATAAATAATATATATGGAGCGTCGCGACCGAGAGGTTAGCACGTTGGACTGCGAGCCTTCGCAGATCCTGAGGTTGGTGGTCCGAGCCCCGCCAGTGCCGCACGTTGTGTCCTTGAACAAGACACTTTATCCACAATGTTCCACTTCACCTAGCTGTGAATGGGTACCAATAATTCGTAATTGCCTGGTAACCTTGTGGAAAAAACGTTCAATTCTTCGGGAAAAAAATGCTAGTCACAAGGATAGTAGGTAATTACGAATTACCGGCTTCTATCTAAAAAATAAAAATGGGACTACATGTAAGAAGCTGAATAGATTAGTATGAATGCAAGCTCATACCCCGTCTCTATACAATAAAATAATAGTATAAACGTACTCAATAGGTGGTGGAGGGGTAAAGATTATTATAATGCACACAACACTTACTACAATGCCAGTTGTATTGATACATGATAGCTATTTTATGCAAAACTAACGTGACCTTGACCTTTATCTTGTGACCTTTATATTGGATGCATATAAAAACCTCATTATTCGATCGGGCATGCCCGAAACTATATTAATGCATACCAAACTCATCCCAATCGGCCTATTATTGGCTGAGATATGACCATATTGGAAAATAATAGATATTTTGTGCAAAAAAAATGATGACCTTGACCTTTATTTCGTGACCTTGACTTATGATGCCCATGAAAACCTCACTATTCGATCGGGCATGCTCTAAACTATATTAATGCATACCAAACTCATCCCAATCGGCCTATTATTGGCTGAGATATGACCATATTGGCAAATAATAGCTATTTTGTGCCAAAAATATGATGACATTGACCTTTATATCGTGACCTTGACTTCTGATGCCCATGAAAACATCATCATTCGATCGGGCATTCTCGAAACTATATTAATGCATATCAAACTCATCCAAATAGGCCTATTATTGGCTGAGATATGAACATATTGAATTTTGGCCTATATCGGCGGCGGCCATCTTGGATTTATGCAAATTAGGGGGCGTTAACGAATTCCAAAATGTGTGTCCTGCGGGTGGATTTGATCAGTACATATCAAAGGTCATCTGTGCCAAATTTGGTGATTTCTGCCGGATGTGCACATTATGTCCGCATTCTTCCTCTTACACGCCGGACTA
>JBEVXV010000343.1:0-5270 GCA_040505915.1 Sedimenticola sp.
ACGGAGTATTTATTTAGGTAGGGGTTTTGACCCCCCTCTCAAGCGTTTCGGAATAAGCGAGAGTCCTTTATATCTTTCGATGTGTAGAGCATAGCAGAGACGTCTACTTTGAAACTCCAATTCTATGGCTTCTTCTTTGCAGTTCGTTATCTCAACACTATCCGCTGCACTCTGGTCTATAATCAGTTGTAGCATGTTGGAGGATTCCGTCGCGTTAGGATGTACATGTTCAGTTTTGTATAATTCGGTAATTTTGTCTAATATTGGTTTTCTCACTGCCTCCAGCGATTTACATTCCAAGATGAAGTGTTTTGGCGTTTCGTCATTCAATTTACATAGTTGACACGTTTTACTAATTGCGTTTTGATTAAACGAAGCTCGATTCTCCTGGAGAATGTAAGTCCCTGTGGCGATTTTCACCTTGGTATTCACTCTAGAAATTTCACTGGCGTTTCGCACATTTCTTATCAAAGAGTGAGGTTTTCCACTTTTAAAGTTGTTGGCATTCAAGTACTTTAGACTGGAGTATAAACTTGCATTTGCTTTGATTCTACTAGTCCAGTAGTCATTCACACTGTTGTTGACTTTGGTTTTCCAATTTGCTTTGGACGGTGAGTTATCTAATAGCTCTCTCAGGGTTGGAAGTTCATATTTCACTAGAAGATACCTGATGTCTGTGAACCAACTTTGACTTTTGTGGTTTTTGACGTGATATTGACGTTCAGCCAACTGACGTTCTACCGCCGAGTCTGGTAATCTACAGATGTTGCCAAGTAGTGTTAGTGCTCTCTTGTGAATTTGTGCTTCCACTGGAATTGTCCCCGATAGTATGTATACCGCTGGATCAGCCACTGTTGTGGGTAACGATAGTATATGTTTTGTATATTTCTTGTAGAATTTTTCTAATAGTTCTGTGTTTTTCTTATTTGGTAACACTACTTCGAGCCCATATAGTAGAACAGGTATAACATATGTTTGGAGTAGCCGTAACGACGTTTCCGGGTCATATCCGTTTTCCCCGTGTAACCCGGCTCCCATTAAGCTATATAGGGTACGTCTTGCCTTTTTGACATTTGCTTTGACTGTAGTGTCTTCAGTATTTGCTGAACGTACGAGTCCTACATGCATAGTCTCATCGACGATTGGCATTACACTGTCTCTGATTTTCCACTCGTAATCACAGCCGGGTTGGGGCTTTTTTGTGTATTTAATAGGTAGAATAACACTTTTTGTTGGTTGGAGTTGATAGCGCTCCATTGAGCTGTAGTCAGCAGCAATATTTATTAACTTTTGTAGTCCTTCTGGGCTATCACTAACTATCGCGATGTCGTCTGCACAAGTTGGTGCCACACAGTTTATGGGTCCAATATGTCCTCCGTAGGGCGAGTCTTCTAATCGCTCTAGTAGCCGATTGACGTAGATCTTGTACATGTCGGCACTCAGAATGCCACCCTGTCGTACACCCTGTTCGATTGTGTATCTTGTGGATAATTGGCTATTCCATTTAATCACGGTCTCGGCCCTATTGTGAAGACTATGGATCAACTGCCACTCTTTTCCTTCGATACCCAGATGGTACAGCTTGCGCATTAAACTGGCATGGTTTACGACATCAAATGCTGCTTTAGCGTCGAGGAATGCGATAAATGTACTAGTTTTAGAATCTTTCCTATCGCGGATATACTCCTCGAGGATCAGAGAACAGTTCATGGGAGAGGAATTTTTTGTGAATCCTCGCTGAAGGTTGTTCTGGTTTAAGTCTATTATTGGTCTGATGCGTTCGCGTAGAACAGATTCAATTATCTTGGATACAGTCGCTGTGATTGTGATACCACGATAGTTTTTTGAGTCCAAATTTGATCCTTTTTTCTTGAACACGGGTGTTAATGTTCCCAATTTCATAGATGGAGTAACTGTTCCTAATTCAAACATTTTGTTGATTAGCTCAGTTGTCACAGTTGTTAGTTTTTCATTCCCAAACCGAAAATGTTCGACATTCACACCAAATATGTCTGCTGATTTTCCTTTGTTTAACGTTTTTATTGCTTTAGTAACCTCATCTTCTGTCACTCTGATATGTGTCTGATTATCATTTTCACAGATATCTAATATTTCATTCAATTCTTGTTCAACTATTGTATTATAGTTTTTGTCAAAGATATCACTATCATTCGCGGTTGCAAGTCCTCGAAAATGCTCCCGGAAGCCTTCTAATATATCGGTGTCGGTATTGTAGGTTGTACCGTTTACATTTAGTTCATTTATACAGTTTTTAAGTTTTCCCCTTTGTTTATCTATCAGTTTGTAGAATAACACTGTATTGTCAGCTCTGGCATCAATTATTTCTTGCCGGCATTCGTTGTATTTCATCGCATTTTCAACTCTACATGTACGTCTTAACGTTCTGGTAGTTTGCTTTTTGTTGATTACAGTCTTGTCCGTTATATTACGGGACCTTCCATTAATTTTCCACTCATGAAAGGCCTTTTTCTTTGCCGCTAAAGCTATTTGAATTTCTGGAGTCCAGGTTTTAAGCTTGGCTTTACGTATTCTCCGTACTCTTTTTGGTACTGAGGCTTCAGCACTGGATTTCAGTATTTCATTTAGCTTTGTAACCTCCAATTCCAACTCAGCAACAGAGTTAACTTTATCTTTCAGCTTCGGTAGAGATTTATTCAGTTCTGCACAGTATACGTCAGAGTCTAACCTATCCCACTTGATTTTGCTATTACGCTCAATGTTGTTGTTTGTACTAATTTGCGTCAGTTTACCGTTCAGTTTCAATTTACAATACACTGGGTAGTGATCCGACACATTTCCATTCAGTGATTCAAGTATTTCAATCGATATAATTTTACTAGAGATATTTTTGTGGTACATAATGTAATCAATAATTGAGGTGTCCGCACCACCTGGATTTATGTATGTTGGTTCAGTTAGGACAGTTTCTAATCCTAGTTCATTCATAAATTGAGTCAGCTCTTTAGCACGTTTTGAGTTTCTTCTGTTTTTCATATCTTCATTGAAATCACCTCCAATCACTATTGAATGTGTGTTACTATATTTATTCACAATTTCTTGCAGCTGATCCAAACAGTCCACAAAATCTTCTACATTATCATTTAGACCTCGACACGGCATGTATGCAGACACAACTAATAGAGGGTCTTGTCCGTTAATTTCTATGCACTGAATACGGTTTCCTCCGTCAGATATTGGATTTACTACATGGTCAATTTCTTTTCGCCATAGTATAGCCGTGCCACCATAGCCTCTCGGCATCTGTGCAGGTAGAATAGGGTCTCCAGTATCCACCGCTTTTCCTACACTATTATAATGACTGTTAATTTCATTCAGCTTTTGTAGTTTACAATCAAAACACCAATGTTCCTGAATCAGAATAATATCAGACGAATATTCTGTTCGTAGCTCTTCTATTGCTATTTTACTTGTATCTATATTTTTACAGTTATATGTAACTATTGATAACATGCTATTCTCCTTTGCTGGTTGGATATTGGGTTTTGTCTTCTTGGATTCTGGTATTATATGATTGTTCGATGAGGCCATGCCTGGTACAAAAAATGCTGCATATTCATATTTCCCTGAGTTGCGTTCCTATTATCGTAATACACTGGTTGCCCTATATATCTCAGTGCTTCAGTGGTAGGCCTATGACAGCTATTTGCGGCATTAGTGCTCCCTTGCATTTGCATTACTGGTATGTGGTTTGGGATTCCTGCGTGGGCAACTGTCGGGTAACGCGTGTTGGTTATGTATGTATATGTGGGTTTCACGTTATTCCCTGCTGGGATTTGAGTGGGTATGCCATTCCCTGCAGGGATTTGAGTGGCTATATAATTCCCTTCTGGGACATGTATGTCATTCCCTTCTGGGACATGAGTGTCTATGCCATTCCCTTCTGGGACATGAGTGTCTATGCCATTCCCTTCTGGGACTGGAGTGGGTTGTTTCGACTCCATGTGTGTGTCATAATTAGCTGGAGCTTTACACATGTGTATATTGTCTGAATGCATTGGTAGTTGCATACTTTGTGTTTCTGCTGGGAACGATGCACTGTTTATACCATTTTGTGTGTGTCTTTCCAGTTCAGTAATCTGATTAGCTACTTTTCTCATGATAAATTGTGTGACTTGATCACGCACTCCAATTATCAGTTCATCATTTGAGCTTGTGTGTACAGACTGTGTGTGCGGAGGAATACACGTATTTCGGGTATCATTGTTAGATGTACATGCATTTGTATCAGTTTTGTTGTCCTTTGATTCTAACAGAACAATTTTACGTTGAAGTGTTCGAATGGTTTGTTCTAACTCGTGGTTACGTGCTTCTGTTTTATTTGTGTATTCTTCCAGTCGCGCATGATCTTTCAGCACCTCAGCATTTTTCTGTTCTCGCATTTTCAATTCATCCTCCCATCTTCTAAGTTTTAGTTCTAGTTGCCTGAGTTCTCTTTGCTTTAAGCTTATAGTATCAGGTACTTGTTGAACATTATTGCTTATGACAGGCACATGTGCACGTACATCTATTCCTATCTTTGATGTCTTTTCCTGGTCATTTTGTGCTATTGTATTACGATCTATTGTTTGCTTATCTGTAGCCGCACACGCAATACATGTGTTATTTTCATTGTCTTTCAAGCATTTCTGGTGACATAATGAGTTACACTTATCACATACATTGTCACTTTTTTCCGTATTTTTGTTGCTTACACCGCATTTAAATTGATCGGTTTCTTCCTGGAGTATGTCGAAGGCTATTGATCTATGACTTGTTTGTTTTTTCTCAGTTTTGTCATTTACAGGAATATTCTGCAGGTGTTTCGGTACAACTGGTAGTTTAAGCTGAGTTTGGGTTTTTTCAATGTTCACTAACTGCTTTAGTTCAGTATTTTCCGTTTGTGACTGAATTATTTTGTCATTTACAGGAATATTCTGTAGGTGTTTCCGTACAACTGGTAGTTCAAGCTGAGTTTGGGTTTTTTCAGTGTTCACTAACTGCTTCAGTTCAGTATTTTGTGACTGAGTTGTAGATATTGGTGATATTACTGTCTTCAGACCAGTACTTGATTCTGGAGAACAGGGTTTCTTCACATTCGTATTTGTTTCTAGTTCACATATTTTACATGCATATTTGAATTGCTGGTCATTTTGCATTCTGGTAATTTCTAGTGCACTTAGCCGATCGCATTTATAATGGATCCAATGAACACCTTTCTCACATACAGCGGCTCTGGTTAGACACTTCTT
>JBEVXV010000344.1:0-1116 GCA_040505915.1 Sedimenticola sp.
GCATCATTCTCTGGAGAGAGGCGCTCATCCAGAATCGACAGAGATATTCTTGAGCACAAGGAACTAACAGATGATATCAAGAAGAACCTCGAAACTCTGCGCAATGCACTCACTGATACACAGGAGGCTCTGCAAAAAGCTCACAGTGACCTTGAGGATGATGATGACATAAAGGAGCTGATCAGCAGAGTTTATGATAAACCTGACACAGATATGGGGGACTTCTGGGTCTCGTTCATGGAGATGTCGGACCCTCTTGTCCAAAGTATTGATGCGTGCCATGCAAGAAATGGATTAGAGTACCTATCATCAACGTATGACATGTTGCCTGGGCTGATGGCGTATGACAACCATGAATATGGGAGGTGGTTACCAGATTATTGGGCGATGCTCTCCACACTGTCAGATGAGGAAATTGTCTTCTTCAATGATCATTTCGCACAGTCGATGACAGGGCTACCCTACTCCTGCCAGCCGTTGGACCTTTGGATAGAAACGACTATGAATCTGCAGTCGAAGTTGAAGCAAGGATGGCTTCTGCTTCTACAGAATGACAAGCAACTCTTCTCAATGACAAGGAATGCAAACAACGTCGCGCGACTGAAGGCTACTGTGAATCGGACCCTCAAGTGCCAGCGTCCCCATAGGAAGCATGTGGAATGTCAGCCAGCGAGTATGAAAAAGGATGAGCAAGCAGTGCAGGACCTGCAGACATGCATGAAGGATTTTGATGCGGAACCCTTTGACATCTCCAAACCTACACTGAGGTCACTACAGTCCGGTCTGGTCGCGTCACCTGAGTTAGTAAATGACTTCAAGACCGCACTCCAAGATGGCCAACGTCAGACTCAAACTCTCCTACAAGATCGAGTTTTCAGCAAAACGAAACTTCTCTCTTCAACCATCCACAAGAATAAGAGACACAATTTCGATAGTGAACAGATATGTGCACCATCTGGTGCGCCCGTGAAGTTGGCACAGATGGAGAGGTCGGGACTGGCCGCCCTGGTAGACCTTGCGGAGCAATCAGGTATGATCCAACTTGAGTCAGCCCTTGAGGGGAGAGTTACTGAGGAGTGCCTCTCACTATACAATTCAGACGGATCAATGCGCAAG
>JBEVXV010000344.1:1126-3668 GCA_040505915.1 Sedimenticola sp.
CAGAAATGTGCACCATCTGGTGCGCCCGTGAAGTTGGCACAGATGGAGAGGTCGGAACTGGCCGCCCTAGTAGACCTTGCGGAGCCAACTTGAGTCAGCCCTTGAGGGGAGAGTTACTGAGGAGGGCCTCTCACTCTACAATGTAGACGGGTCAATGCGCAAGACTGCGAAGAGTAATTTGTTACAGCTGTTCAACCTAGACCCTGTTGTTGAGAAACCAAGTGACTATGTCAGCCTCGTGGACATGGGGCTGATATGGCGGCTAGCTACTCCTACACCCGAGGACCGTGAGGCTAGGAAACGGGACGGATCGGACTACAAGTGGAGTGACTACCTGGATAAGATATGTAATATTATCCTCTCGCGACACGCTGATGCACGACGCATTATCCTCGTCAACGACAAGTATGACCTTCCCTTCAGCATCAAGGATGATGAGCACGATCGACGAGCAGCAAAACATACACATGTCCCAAATGTTTTCCCTCAGCCTAAAGACACATTCCCAGGTGCTGCGGAGTTCAATAAACTAATGGTCAATTCAGGAAACAAGGTCAGACTGCAGAAGCTCGTGAAAGAACAATTGAAAACGCAAATTGGTCGGACGCCGTGTAACGTGATATACTGTGAGGGAGATAAGTCAATCAATCTGAACACTGGCGTGGCTAGTGGGGACTATGTCTTCAAGCATACAGAGGCAGATACAATGCTGATTTCTGCCTACGCCAAGCTGAGGACCGAGAACTACACAGAAGCAGTTGTACTAGACAGTGAGGATACGGACGTCTATGTCCAAGCGGCGTATGTTTCGCAACAGCTCATAGGTGATCTGTTGATTAAACGCAAGCATGAGTTAATCAACTGCCGTACCATGCTCTCACCAGACGTTGCGGATATTATCATACCTCTCCATGTGATTACTGGGAGTGACCACACATCAGGGTTCTATGGGCACGGGAAAAAGCCGGTGTTGGAAAAGGCGATCACTGCTCCTGCTGCGAGAGAACTCCTGCGTCGAGTGGGTGAAACTTTGGAGTTAGAGGATGACGTCAGAGCTGATATGAAGGCATTTGTTCTTTCCAATGTCTATTCGGAGATTGCAGATGTTACATGTGGACAGGCCAGAGCTTCCAAGTGGCACAAACTCAAGAAGAAGAGTACAATCCGTCTCCCACCTGATGATGACACGTTGGATCACCATGTGGAAAGGACAAACTACATCACGTATTGTCAGCTCCATTACAACCTGATAGAACATCCGTCCCCCATCGGCCATGGCTGGACAATCGAGAATGGGAAGTGTCGACCAGTGCGACATAGACAACTCCGATTGCCCCAGCAACTTACACTTCGTGACTATTCAGTTGACAGTAGCGATGAGAATAGTAGAAATGATGAGATAAGTGAGTGTGGAGAATCAACGGAATCAGATTAGGAGTAGCAGTCCATTATGTAGACCCCCGGCATGCGAATGTATGCTGAGGGGTATATAGCTTTCGTAATTCTGTCTGTCTCTCCGTCCGTCCGTCTGTAAGCTTTGAGTTAAAGTTTTCAGTTGCTTATACATTTGCAGTACTTTGCGATATTAACCTGAAAATTGGTACATACATTTATCATATCCCATGTTTTCCTCTTGTGGCCAATCTGTGCAGTCCCCTTGCCAAAGGCCAAACATTTTTTGCAAATTTGGAGTTAGTTTTTATGAGGAGGTGGCTGCGGTCGGAGTATACTTGAACCCCTGCTCACGTTGTCTAGTAAATAATCATTGAATAGATGCATATTTATGTCAGATACATTGATACATTCTTCTGTAGAGTACAGTGGATCATGATGTACAAATACATACGAGGGGTGTTCCATAAATAATGTCATCTGTACATTCATTCACAATAATATGACAAATTTGGACACAAAACTAATTGGTATGGATGAAGAGATCATACATACGATTGCAGACAAAATATCTCGCGAATACATCAGCCTATCTATTCAAAATGTACATTTTAGTGAGGCCTATTCGTAACACTGCATGCAAATTGCGCAGCTAAATTGTTTAAGAAAGTATAGTATACATCAATTATTGGTCACGCATGCTTACGTAAGCATGTAAACCCCAGAAAATGATGTTCAAACATTACAACAAATCTGTAACAATATTCAGAATAATTTTCTGACATGTCGCTCGAGGTAGTAGCAGCTGGAAGAAGCTGATTCCCACTTGCTTAAGACACTTTGATAGCACGAACAAAAAAATTCTAAAATCCGAAATGTCTCAAGAAAGTACCAATATTTCTGTTGTGGGACTTAGTACAAATGACAAACATGTAGTTATCACAGTTTTATTTTATTCTGATAAAAACTATGAACATTAAACAAATAAATATAGTATTGATACACACTTTATTGATAAATAGCCAAGTTACCATCCTTGTATAAATAGAAGAAAAAACCGTCTTAAAGGACACTAACATGTATTTTTCTGATTTACAATATTAGAACATGTATCAATTTTGTATTTTGTAGCAAAAAGAAATATTCCAAC
>JBEVXV010000345.1:0-3478 GCA_040505915.1 Sedimenticola sp.
AAAAAAATGTTAAAACTGCATCTCAGACACAAAAACATCCAAAAAACAAGTAATACTGTAAGATGAATCAAAACAGTACTAAACCACTTGAAAATAGCCCTATGCCTGTCCCTTCATACTGAAAAAAGAGAAGGGAAAAGCCTATGAGGCCGCGAGAGTCTCTAAAACGAGCTCTCGAGTAATATATATATATATATATATTTCCGTGCTCTAATCCTGATGTCCTTACACTGAAACTGTCATGCTGCAAGGACATAAAGACCGTCGAGCTAATTTAACCGGACATAGAGCCAAACATAAGGAAACATGTTATCCCCTCTTGAAAACCGGGGTACCTATTCTCTGTTCATGCCACATGAAAAAATACCCCGCCCCCGCCTACCCCCAACCTTGACTCAGTTACTGGATGATCCTACCAGCGGCCACAACCGGGCCAAGTTTCAACAGATCTCCCGACTGTGCTGTCATAGACCTAAGATAGAATCTCGAGAAGGTGTCGTGCGACTTCCACGCTGCCGCCTCCATAAGACTTGACAAGGGTGACCTATTATGAAACGCCCAAGAAGTAGAAAGCGCTCTCACTTCATGGGCACTGATGCCATAGCTCTTCAGATCTATGGAAGACAACCTTGCATAAGCCCTGGAAACAGCTATCGCAATCCAGCGGGCCACTGTGGCCCTAGCGACATCCTGACTGCCCTTGACTGGAATGAAGAATCTTGAACGATTGTTTCTAAATTCCCTCGTGATGCTCATATAGTTTTTAACAGCTCTGACTGGGCATAAAGACCTATTTACTATTGAGTCGGAAGGTGGAACGGGTAGAGCGGGAATGACTATAGGTTCCGGTACCTGAAAATGAACCTCAGTCTTAGGAAAGAAACCAGGCATATAATGGAAAGTTACTGACCCCTTAGTCAACAGCATGTAGTCGGTGGCACATGAAAGTGCATGTATTTCACTACTTCTCTTAGCTGTAGCAAACGCCAATAGAAAAGCCGTCTTAACAGTCCAATTCATGAGACTAGCTGCCGCCATGGGCTCATATGGTGGCTTTGTGAGGGACCACAAAACGCACGTTAAATTCCATTTGGGTGTCACACACCTTGGCACTGGCCTCTCTCGTTCGAAGAACGCTACCATAGCTGAAAGTCTAGGATCAGAACCTATCTCCTTGGCCTTACATGTGGAGAATTTCAGAGAGCTAGCTAATGCTGAGCGATAACCCTTGATAGCTGAAACTGACAAGCGCTTGACCTGAAACAGATGTAGCAGAAAATCTCCTATTTGTCCCAAAGTGGGCAGGACTGGATCAATCTTCCCATGCACACACCAATCGGACCATATTCTCCACCTTGCGTCATAGAGAGCTGTGGTCGAAGGCCTACGACACTTGGCGATGACCTCGGCAGCCCTCTCCGAAAAGCCATCCCGTCTGAGGGATTTCCTGATAACCTCCATGCGTGAAGGGATAGCCTTTCTACATTTGGATAGAGAACTCTTCCGTTGTGTTGCGACAGCAATCGATCTGACTCTGGTAGCCTGAGGGGAAGTTCTACCAGAAGCTCCATGAGAAGAGTGAACCAACTCCTGGATGGCCAATAAGGGGCGATCAGAGTTACTAGCGCCTGGTCTGTCTGGATCTTGACCAGTATCCTGGGGATCAGAGCAAAAGGAGGGAAGGCGTACGCGTCCAGACTGTGCCACGAGAAAGCCAGTGCGTCTACTCCCCAGGCATGTAGATCCTGCATTGGAGACACATACATTGGCAGTCTGTGGTTTACTCTGGTCGCGAACAGATCTAACCACGGGCTGCCCCAACTGGCCAGGACAGCATTGCACACCCACTGACTTAATGTCCATTCGTTGGGTACTGGGCCCCTTCCCCTGGAAAGATAATCTGCTAGAACATTGGATTTTCCTGCAATGTGAATGGCCGACAAAACGACCCCGTGATCGCGGCACCAAAGTAGAATCTGCCGCGTCAGCAGGCACAACGCCACTGACCTGGTGCCCCCCTGTCTGTTTAGGTATGCGACAACTGTCGAATTGTCCGATAACACCTGGACAGAGCAGTCCTTCAGAAACCCCAGAGCTTCCTGGAGGCTGAACCAAACCGCCCGCAGCTCCAGCTCGTTGATGTGTTGGCGTTTGGTTACTGGTGACCATAGTCCTGAAAACATTACCCCCTGAGGATCTAGGTGAGCCCCCCAACCCTGCAGTGAAGCGTCCGTTGTCAGAAATCTGAAAGGGGGAACAACTGTCAATGGGACCCCCTCTGTGTATCTGCTCTTGAGGGCCCACCATCTGAGATGGCGTTTGAAGAACGACGTTAGGGGAATGACCGCATCCAGCGCACGCGACTGCGGCCTCCATAGAAACAGAAGGTACGTCTGCAGAGGTCTCATGTGCAGACGGCCCAGCACCAACAATTCCGCCGCGGCCCCCAAAACCCCTAGAAGGGACAGAAACTCCTTTGCCGTGAGGCAAGTACGATCTAGTATCCGGAAGACTAGACAGAGAATGGACTTGATTCTGTCTGCCGGTACCCTGACTAGATCTCTGTTTGTGACGAAATTCATCCCCACATAACAGAAGTCCTGTGCCGGAGTCAGTTCTGATTTTTCTAAGTTCGGGATGAGCCCTAGTCTGTGCATCAGACCCTGAACTATGTTGAGGTCGAGTAATAACCGTTCCGGCGACCGATGGCGCAGAAGCCAATCGTCGAGGTAATGAAATAGGGCTACACCCCTGACTCGGGCCGCGGCGGCTACCACCAGCATCAGCTTGGTGAACACCTTCGGTGCGGTGGAAATTCCGAAAGGAAGTACTTTGAACTGATAGACCTTCCCCTCGGACACGAACCGCAGATATCTCCTGGACGCCTGACAGATGGGAACATGAAGGTAGGCGTCCTGGAGGTCTATGGAGACCGCCCAATCGTCCACCTTGATACCTTGTCGAATGGACCGGGTGGTCTCCATCCGAAAGTGTTCTACCACTATGTGAGTATTTAAGCTCGACAAGTCGAGGACAGGGCGCAGTTTGCCGTTCTTCTTGGGAACTACAAACAGTCTGCTGTAGAAGCCCGGTGAGCTTGTATTCCGGACTTCCTCCACGGCGTTCTTGGTCAAGAGGGATGACACTTCTAGTCTCATTATCTCCCTCTTTACCGGGTCCTTGTTTGCCATCCACACTGGTGGATGGCAGGACAATGGGGGGTGGTTGTCTCGGAAGGGTATGATGTACCCCCTCCGGACGATGTTGAGCACCCATTTTGATTGCGTAACTTCCTCCCACTGAGGAAGAAAGTTCGCAATCCTGCCTCCTACAGGCCCGTAGGCAGGCAAGATGCTCAACCCCCCCGAACGCCCAACGCCCTGTCCTGTCCTACCTACTACCGCGCCGAGGCCCGCGGGTGGAGAAACGTCGCCCGCGAGCCCTGTAAGCACCTCTGCCCCTGTACTGCTCCCTGGAC
>JBEVXV010000346.1:0-2644 GCA_040505915.1 Sedimenticola sp.
ACACTCTCGGCCCAGGCCGCCTTCATGGGCCGCGCCTTCGGCCCAGACTCACCACCCACGATAACCCAGTGGATGCCTGAAAAGTCCACAGGGCCAATGTTCTCTAACAGCGGCTCAACAGAGACAAACCGTACAGTAGCATCCACTTGGCGTAGATGGTCTATGCGCGGCACGCCGTACTTTTTATCTTCTACGGTAACCCCCAGCCAGACGTTCTTAGGGCAATCACGATTAGCAAAATAGAGAGGCAGCCGCTCTGCCCGCTTGGTCAGTATCTGGTAGGTGTGTTGAGGCGTACGCCTGATGGTATCGAAGACCTGGTCGAGATAATCATCATGAACCTTTTCATGAAACAGATCCGACATGGAATTGACAAAATAGATTGTCGGCTTCTTTCGTCTTAACGGCTGATCCAGCCGGTGCGGCTGCAGCGTCAGGTCAAAACCATTCTGATAGCCGCCAGCACGCATCGCCTTGAGTCGCCGGGCCATCACCTCTGCATAGCAGTGCTTGCACCCAGGAGATACCTTGTCGCAGCCTGTTGCCGGATTCCACGTCTGCTCGGTTCACTCAATCTTTGATTGTGTTGTCATCCACCGCTCCGTTGCACTTCCAGCGCTGTTGGGCAACCTTAACCCAAAATGCAGCAAATTTTCGCTGATCAGCGCGGTATCCACTGATGTGATGAGTAGTTACAACGTAACTATTCAGCACGGTAGTCAGGAACTAAGATGTAGGAGCGAACTTGTTCGCGAAGAGTTTCCTACGAAGCTAATCGCGAACAAGTTCGCTCCTACAACACCTCTGTACCACCATAACTGTGGTTTTCAGGGGTGAGCTGAATAGTTACGTTACAACAGTGTTCCCTCTGCACCCTTTGCGTCTACTCCGCGATCTTCGCGTCCTGTTTTTTATCCATGCCCAGCAATCAGTCCAGGCAGCTCGGCAAGGCTCTCGATCACCGCATCTGGTTTGGCTTCGCGGATGTCGATGCCGTGGTTGTAGCCATAAGGGACGCTCACTGCCTGAAAACCGGCAGCACGGGCGGCGGCGACATCGTGCATTGAGTCACCCACCATCATCGACTCTTTTGGGGTGGCGTTGAGTTCGTTGGCGGCATGGAGCAGCGGCATGGGGTCGGGTTTTTTCTTCGGCAAGGTGTCACCGCTGATGACAATGCTGAAATCATCATGGATGCCCAGTGCCTTGAGTAGTGGGATGGTGAACTGGGCTGCTTTGTTGGTGACGCAGCCAAGGGTGTAGCCCTCGGCTTTCAGCTGGTCGATGCCCTGGCGAACACCGGGGTAGAGTGCCGAACGCTCACCATTATGTTTCTCATAGCTATCCATAAAGAGGGGGTAGCCATGGTCAAAATCTTCACTGCCGGGCTCTGCATCCAGGTCATCCGTCAGGGCGCGCTTGACCAACTTCTCCACGCCATTACCCACCCAGTTACGTACATGAGATTCATTATAGGTGGGGCGGCCAAGCTGCTCCATCATCTGGTTAAGGCTAAAGGCGAGATCAGGCACACTGTCTACCAGAGTGCCGTCGAGGTCTATAAGGATTAGTTTTGGTTTGTTCATAGTCGTTCACTTTAGGACGCAGAGTTCGCTGAGGAGACGCAGCGGTCGCGGAGTCTTATGTACTCAAGTTTCGGAGTTGAAACCTATCGATAATAGGGTTCACACCCGGGGTCGGAGTCGATTGCACTGAAATAGCGGGTATTTCTCCACATATTCAACGCAATCGACTCCGACCCCTCACAACACAGTGAACCTCAAGGGCCGCGCCGATTACCGCTGTTGCAATAGCATTTTCATCCATGAAATATTCCGCGTCCTCTGCGTCTTCTTTGCGATCTCTGCGTCCGGCCTTAATCAACCCACCTTAGCCAACTCATCCCGCATCTGCTGGATGATGGTGTTGTAGTGGTTGGGGTCGGACGCTTGGGCTTTGCCGAAGATGCCGGAGCCAGCGACGAAGGTGTCGGCGCCCGCTTCGGCGATTTCACGGATGTTGTCGGCTTTAACGCCGCCATCGATCTCCAGGCGGATATCGAGGCCGGAGTCGTCGATCAGTTTGCGGCAGGCGCGCAGTTTGTCCATGGCGGCGGGGATGAAGCTCTGGCCGCCAAAGCCGGGGTTGACCGACATAATCAGGATCATATCCACCTTATCCAGCACGTAGTCGAGATGGCTCAGGGGCGTAGAAGGGTTGAACACCAGTCCTGACTTGCAGCCGTGCTCGCGGATCAGCTGAAGTGAGCGGTCGATGTGCTCGCTACCCTCCGGGTGGAAGGTGATATAGTCAGCACCCGCCTTAGCGAAGTCGGGGATGATGCGATCTACCGGTTTGACCATCATGTGGACATCGATCCCGGCGGTGACGCCATGCTTACGCAGCGCCTCACAGACCAGTGGGCCGATGGTGAGGTTGGGAACGTAGTGGTTGTCCATTACATCGAAGTGGACGATATCCGCGCCTGCTGCAAGAACGTTGTCCACCTCTTCACCCAACTTGGCGAAATCGGCGGAGAGAATTGAGGGTGCGATCTTGAAGTCTGTCATTTTGTGATGCCTCCGGCCTGAATAACGGCTGTGAAAAGCAATTTCTCAAAATCCGTACTATGGTGTCACTACAC
>JBEVXV010000347.1:0-5783 GCA_040505915.1 Sedimenticola sp.
TTTTCTTAGTTCTCCACGAAATACTATTAATTTGAATCTGCTTGTTGTTTCTGGCGATACAGTTCCAGTACATTTGTACTTTGATTATTGACGTGGTCTGGTGATGGAGGACTGCGCATGCGCAAGATGGCGGACGTTTTCTGAAAGAGCAGACCAAAAATAATTTGAAAATCCGCATAAATCCACAGACAAGATGAACATCTAGTTTCATTTCATTGAATTTAACTGCAATAAATACCCATAATCATTATGTAGAAATTAGTTTAACAAATTTGGTGTGCGTTTTGCATATTTAATTTAAATCGTTTAGGCCTCATGTGAACTTCCAAGGGGAGACAATCGGCATCACAATTTCTGTTCCATTAAACATTAACTGGGTGGTGGGGAATGCTCTACCAACCAGTTGTAACTAGTACTATAGTAGTGTGATCATTATTGCAAGTTGTGTTAACACTTTATTTGTAAATTGTGTCTACAATTCTGAAGTGAAGCATCATTTGTGTTGTGGGAACTGAAGCAATTGAACTCGATAACTGTGAACATGCCGTGATCATTATTGCAAATATATTGAAATGAGCATATGTAGAATAAAAAAAATTCTATCGAAAGAAACTGTATTGCCGTCAACCAGTGCTCAACGTAAATTTATTGTTTTGTCTGACAGTAAAGGTCGCTACTTGCAAAACTTAGTTCAAACTGGCAGTATTATTGAAAACAATACAAAATGGTGCGCTAAAGGAGGGAGGACATCCCGAGACGCCGCTAACTGGGTGGTTGAAAACATCCAGTGGTTGTTACACGAGCATAAAAAGATTACGTTATTGGTTTGGGTTGGAACCTGTGACCTGACGGTTCGTAAATTAGGGAAATACATTGACTTGTCACCAAATACCACAGATGACATAATATCACAGTTTGAAAGAATTTGTGAGTTAAAGAAACGAATTGGAGAGAGTCTGTCAATAATCTTTCTCGAGTGCCCGTACTATTCAATAAGTCTGTACAATAAGAGTCTAGGACACAGGAACCATCAGATTTTCAACGATAATGACAAAATTCTTCAAAGCAGAATTGACGAGTTAAATGACAAAATTAAAGTGATAAATACGAACTTGGGAAAACACCCACCGCGTATAAGCCAGGACTTGGTAACCGTAAAAAAGCGAAGTCAAACAAGTTCTGCGAGGAAAATAAATTTCTCGCTTCATAAAGACGGGCTACATCCTGGACCACTACTCAGCGAACTATGGCTACGGCAAATACTGCGATTGAATTTGCGGGAGTGTTACTAGTATTTCTGTATTAAGTGAATGTGAACACACAAATTAGTTATACCTGTCGCATGAGTTAATTTATTTTTTACCGTCACTAGTATGTAAAACACTAGTTGATTATTACTATTTGTAGAGATATTTGTCTCAAACCAAAATTAAAGGCACCCAGAACCTATATAGTAGTGTTTACACAGCTTCAACCGGAAATGTAGCATTCGGTAAATTTCCAAGTTGAGGTGATTCATATAAATGTGATTGTCGCTGTTGTGGGGAATGCTCTGCACAGTGTCACACATTTTGTTCTCACCATAAACAGTAGATCCATAATCAGTGAATAAAGATGTCTCAATCAAGATTGTCGAAAGCATCGGACACTAACAAAGACAATGTGAAGACTATGTGCCCTGATTGTAAAGTAGTGGTGAAAAAGAAAGACAAAGGAGTGGAATGTACCATCTGCAATTTCTGGTATCATATCGAATGTCAAAGTGTTTCAATAGAGATGTACAACTTCCTCAGGCTTGATAAGAAGTTACACTGGTACTGTGCATGTTGCAATGGATCGGTTGCTAAAATATACACGTCAGTCACCGCTCTGCACAGACAGAACGAGCAGCTGGAGAAACACTTAGATGAAGTGCAAACATCAGTTGAGTCATGTGGGAATAAAATTGACACCCAAGGAAATGCATTAGATGAAATAAAAAATGAACTTATTTCGCTGAGAGAAGATATTCCCTCCCTAGTACAGAAACGTGTGCATAGTGCATTGGAAGAGCGATCAGAACGGGTAAGAAGAGAAGATTTCATCATGTTCTTCAATGTTCCGGAAAGCGCAGAGACGGAACGTTCTGACAGAATCAAGGAGGATACGGCATACATAATCAAATTGTGTGAAAATGATCTCGGGGCAGAAGGCGTGTGTGCCAGTATTTCCGACTGTGTTCGGATCGGAAAGCAGGACAGCGGGGGTAGACCGCTCCCACTGAAAGTTAGAATGCCGACCAGAGAAGTGCGAGCTCAGATCTTCAAAAATGCGTATAAGCTGGCCAAAAACCCAGATGAAAAGAAACAAAAGATAGCTATCTCACGCGACCTTACTCAGCAGCAGAGAGAGGAAAACAGGAACTCCCTTGAAGAGTTGAGAAGGAAAAGAATAGAATATCCCGAAGATACCTGGGGGAGGCGTCGTAATGAAGTTGTGAAGCTCCCAAGGAAGTCGGCTCCGGTGCCAGCCACACAGGCTACACCGGTGCCCTTTCAGTAATGATACTGTAGATAGAACTGTAAATACGTTACATTGTTCTGTTACCAAGTTACAAAGTTCTAGTCGGACTGACTACAATGTTAGCGTTACAAATATGTTAGAATCTGTTACACATATTATTGATCAAAGTATAAATGCAACTGTATTAAATGAATCAGCTTTGCCAGATAAATGTAGGCAAAGTAACAAGGCGGTGTACAGTACACCAAAGAATGATATTGATACCCTCAAGGTAATATACTCAAATGTAGACAGTTTACAAAACAAGACAAATGAGTTAGAGGTGTATATTCAGAAGGAAAAACCACAAATCATATGTTTGTGTGAAATTTTCTCAAAGTTTTCTGAGAAAGGTTTGCCGCGACAAATTAGATCCATTGCTGGATATGATCTATTTCTTCCGGACAATCAGGGTGGTAGAGGTGTGTGTATCTATATCCATCAGTCTCTTAAGGCAACTAGAATTGATGATCTGACAATTCATCCCTTCCAAGAATCTGTATGGTGTAGTATAATACTTCAGGGAACGGATCGACTCTTATTAGGATGTGTTTATAGAAGCCCTTCGAGTACCGCAGAAAATAACGCGGAGCTTTTCAAGCTCATGGAAAGTGCAGCTGGTAAACATTTTAGCCACAAATTAATTGTAGGGGACTTCAATTTTCACGAAATCAAATGGAAGGACAACGCAGTCGATGCCAGTGAAAACCATCCAGCGAGTCTGTTTTATGATTGTACACTGGATAATTTCCTTCACCAGCATGTCATGGAGCCAACACGTTTCAGACAAGGTCAAAGGGAAGGACTGTTAGATCTCGTTTTTACAAATGAGGAAAATATGGTGGACACAAATGACATACAGATAGACCAGCCACTGGGAAATAGTGATCATGCAGTATTAAATTTTGACTTCTTCTGTTACCTAGGTGACGGAGATGATGATAAATTCACACCAAGATTCAGATTCTACAAAGGAAATTATGAGCAGTTGAACTACGACTTGATGAACACTGATTGGGATCAACTTCTTGAACCGGATGATATTAATACAGTGTGGAACAATTTCAATTCATCTGTGTTAGCAAGTATGCATAAACATATACCAAAAACTAAACCCAACAGTAAATTTAAAGACAAACCACTATGGATGGACAATGAAGCTTGTAGAGCAATACTAAGCAAACGGAGAAAATGGAAGAAGTATAGATACTGTAAATCAACTGTGAATTATGAAAACTATGTCGCGGCAAGGAACGAATGTACGAGGGTTATCAGAAACTCTAAAGTTAGCTACGAGAGGAAGATAGCCACTGAGGCGAAGACAGAACCAAAATCGTTTTGGAAGTATGTCAAATCAAAGACGAAGACCAAATCGGGTATAGGTGATTTGCGAAACGAGGATGGTGAACTAACAAGCAATAACCAGGAAAAAGCCAACATATTAAATAACTTTTTCTCAAGTGTCTTCACAAGAACACCCAATCTGCCCTATGACAACCTAGATTCAGATCTGCTAAATTACGATAAGTCATTAGGTGACATTCAATTTACCAGCAGTAAAGTTCTAAAAAAGTTAGGCGCTCTGAATCCGGGAAAGTCAGCAGGACCAGACGGGATGCATCCCAAAGTACTACAGGAGATTAAGGAGGCAATTGCTGAGCCACTATGCAAAATCTTCAACAAATCACTAAAAGATGGAAAAGTACCCACTGATTGGAAAAAAGCCCATATATCCCCAATCTTCAAGAAAGGTAGCAAAAACGAAGCAGGCAACTACAGGCCGGTTAGCTTAACCTCTGTGGTTTGCAAAATACAGGAATCACTAATCAGAGACGCCATCATGGAGCATATGATTCGAAACGAGTTATTCTCTCAACACCAGTATGGTTTCCGACCAGGCAGGTCATGTACCACCCAGTTATTGGAAGTCCTTGATGATTGGTCCGAGTCACTGGATAACGGAGACCCTGTTGATGTTGTGTACCTCGACTTCAGTAAGGCTTTCGATACAGTTCCACATCAGCGCCTGGAGATGAAGCTTTACCAACATGGTATTCACGGAGCCGTGCTGAGATGGATTACTGATTTCTTGTCCGAGAGGGAGCAGTGTGTCGTTTGTAAATCAGCAGAATCAGATTGGAGAGATGTAATCAGTGGAGTTCCACAGGGCAGTGTCCTTGGCCCAGTCCTGTTTTTGGTCTTCATCAATGACCTGCCGGATGTTGTCAAGGGTTTGGTAAAGATATTTGCGGATGATACTAAACTCTACGGGAAAGCAGGTAATCAAGTGGATCACCTGCAAATGCAACGCGATCTGGATAGCTTGTGTGACTGGTCCGATAAGTGGAAACTGAGATTCAATGCATCCAAGTGCAAGGTTATGCATCTGGGTCACGACAACCCATGTGTATCATACTACATGAATAATCAAGGATCATCAGTAGAAATAGACGCAGTTACTAGTGAGAAAGACCTGGGTGTGACGTTTCAAGAGAATCTCAAATTCAATTCGCACATTGACAGCTGTGTAAACAAGGCGAATAGGGTTCTGGGTTGTATTCGAAATACTTTTGATTTCCTAGACAAAGATATGTTTCTTACACTGTTTAAATCTTTAGTTCGCCCTACTCTCGAATATGCCACTTGTGTTTGGTCTCCGTATCTCAAACAAGATATTCGGAAAATTGAAAAGGTGCAGAAGAGGGCAACTAAGCTGGTGGCTGAGTGTAAAGATATGACCTACGAACAAAGGCTTCGCACACTAGGAATTCCTACACTTGAATATCGTAGAGAGAGGAATGACATGTTGCAAGTTTACAAAATCATGCACGGCATAGATAATGTCAGAAGAGATCAATTATTTGAGATGAGTGTTACTTCCACTAGAGGCCATCCATTTAAGCTGTTTAAGAAGCAATGCAGGCTCAACCTGAGAAAGTATTCATTCGCACATCGTGTTGTGGACAGTTGGAATGAGCTGCCAGATGGTGTTGTATGTGCAGAGACCATTAACGCGTTTAAGTCGGCTTTAAACCAGGCGTGTTGGAGCCGCTGTAAATTCAACACAACATGTTAATTGATAATTCTACGAGAAGTCGCATGCGCAGTGAAGATAGTATGAAATGTATATAAGTTTTAATATGTCATGAAGATGTTTACACGTTACAAGTCAAGTTTATGCGAGGAACCTTAAGGAGTTGAATGACTCATGATATGGTTCACAGCTCCAGGTATCCAGGTAT
>JBEVXV010000348.1:0-4476 GCA_040505915.1 Sedimenticola sp.
ACCGTGTTATTTACAGACCTCCACCCATACTTTAACGTTTGTTTAGATGCTAGGTATATACAGTTAGTTAAGATATTAAAATGTATATATATACACTATGTATAAGTCTCAACGTATGGCGCACTATTAAGCAGTCTATATATAGCAGCACTATTGTAGCAAGTTAACCCTCTGGATATGCAGTCTATGGCAGAGGTCAGCCGACAACCGCGATAACGTGTCGATGTCACTTTCCTTCGGGATGAGATTTTTGTAGTTGGCACAGTCAATTATGAGCTTTGTGATAGCAGATTTGTCGTTGAAATGCTTCTTCCATGCGTCCATACCGATCAACGAGGTGACAAATACTTTTATTTTGTTGAACGCCTCCTTTCTGACACTGAATAGCACGGGGCACGTAGTAACCATATGTATGAGATCTTCGCTTTCCAGCGCGCACAGTCTGCATGTCGGATCTTCGGCGGGATTAAATCGATGCTTCGTAGATTGCAACATGTAGGTCCCGGTGAGCATCCGACACATAGTGATGCCCTTTTTCACGTCAGTGACTGTCGAGTACATGGAGCGCCACACGGGATGTGTTACTCCTATTTGAAGGCCCGTTTTGTCCATATATTTCAATGTTGACTTGTCGGCTAATTCACTTTTTAGTTTCTCTGACCAGTACTCATTGATGATACGTTTGACTTGTATTTTCCAACTCAATTTACTGATATTCAACAACGACTCTTGCAGGGATGATATGGTGGGTAGACCGTATGTGCTCAGCACTTGCGATACTCTACAGTAATAACTAAGATGGTTATCCAAGTTTACAGCGATCTGTCTCTTCGTTAGATTTTGTATTGTATCATTTTGGCAGACTAGCAGGTTGTAGAGGAAACTGAGTTGACGCTTATGAATTTCCGCCTCGATTGGTAACCCACCTAATAATAGATACACAACACCAGTCGCAGTTCTGTCTGGAAGTGATTGTATCCTACGAAGCACTTGGATGTTGAATTTAGCCAATGTTGAAGTCTGTGTAATGTTCAATGGCAGAACCTCAAGTCCGTAGAGTAGCCTTGGGAGCACATAGCACTGGTATATCCTTAGCGATACCGCGGGGTTTAGCCCATTTGATCCATGAAATCCCGTATTTAGTAAAGAGTACATTGTTCTACGCGCTAGGCTCATCCTTTCATCGATATTTATTTCATTCTCTTTTGTTTCTGACCGAAGTATACCCAGGTGGGTGGCTTTAGCACTAGGAGTCACTTCACTCTCTCCGAGTGTCCACGACAGATCTGCCTTTTTGTATTGGCTTGTTTTGTTCATGACTATAGCACTAGTTTTCATAGGGTGTATGGTCACTCTATTTTGACGCGCATGCCTAACGGCTACATCCATCATACACTGGAGTTCGTCTCTACATTCGGATAACAAACACACGTCGTCAGCGACGGTGGGACAGCCCATATAGGTGTTTCCGATGGTCATGCCGAGATGCTGATGTTTCAATTCAATAAGAACACTGTCAATATATGTTTTGTATAGAAATGTAGAGAGAATGCCACCTTGTCTGACGCCTTGATTTATCCGGAAGCTAGGCCCTAATTCTCCTAACCACTTCACCCGTGACGTAAGTCCAGAGTACATATCTTTCACTAAGGTCCATAACACTGGGTGGACACCACTCTCGTATAGCTTATCGAGAAGAATGGTGTGGCAAACCACGTCGAACGCTTTCCGACTATCTAGGGTTACCAGAAACAACGGTGTCTTAGTGTTCATTTTAACTTCCGCCCTCGCTTCGGATATGAGTAGTGCTGCCATGAGTGGTGATAGGCCTTCAGTAAAGCCGAATTGCAGTGGAGACTGTGCAACCCTCTCAGATAACCTCGGTAGTATAGTATACTCAAACAGTTTGCTGATTATTGGAGTCACAGTGATACCTCTGTAGTTGTCTAGGATTTTGGCATCCTTGGATTTCTTCAGAACAGGAGTAACAATACCAGCTTTTAGTATTTCTGGAATCGACTTGTTTGAGACCATCTGGTTAAATGTGTCCGTTATCAGTGGCACTAGGATGCTCTTGCTATGTTTCAATTGCTCTGCTACCAAACCAAATTCGTCCGCAGCTTTATTGGGGTTCAACTTCTTAATGGCCTTGTCAACCTCAGATTCAGATATGGGGTCCATTTCACTATTGTTACCGTCGCATATTTGTTCTATGAGGTTAGCTCTTATGTTAGTGAGGTCCATGAAGGCAGAATCATATCCGTCATCCTTTGGCACTGACAAGTCTTCAAAGTATTTCGAGAAACACCGTGTTTGTTCATTAGGTGAGTAATACTCTTCACCATCCATGTATATGCACGCTGTATTACTAGCACATCCTTTCCTGTTCCTATTTATGAGCCTATAGAACAACTGCGTCGAGGGATTTTTCATGATATCAGAATAAAAACTCTGACGGTCTATAAAATGTTCCTGGCGGATTTGTCTCCTGAGGTCTCTTTGTGCATTAATCTTGTCACGTTTTAAGTTATCGTCACATTTTCCTTTTACTACCCATTCCCTATATTTCATTTTTGACTGATTTATGAGTTCTAACACCTTTGGGGAAGCTTTCCATGAAGGCCCTTTTAACTTAATGAGTTTAGACGGTACCGCAGTATAGGTTGCTTTATTTAACGTACTGTTCAGAAACTCAATTTTGCTCTCAACTGACTGTAGATCCGGTATGTTAGCCGATTGTAGCTCATTCACCAGTACATGTTCAAATTTCCCGTGATCTATTTTCTGCCACTCAAATCTCCTAATTGAATTTGCTGACTTGACCGTGTTACGTTTTCCCACGTTAATGTCAACTGAGACATTGAGATTTGCGGAAACTGGACAATGACTGGATAGGTTAAGCCCTGTTTTCTCCACAACTCCACATTCTGACACTAAGTCTGATTCACAGCACACAATGTAGTCTATCTGAGAGCTAGATGCCCCGGAGTGATGCATAAATGTTGGCGTTTCAGAATGCATAGTGTTAATTAAGCCGTGCTCGTCAACGAAGCTTGCTAGTAGAGCGTCATGTTTGTTATAAGGTCGTGCCTGGCGCAATGTACCATTGAAGTCGCCCGCAACTATCACTTTGTGAGTTGACTCAAATTTGACTATGATGTCATGTAATATGTCTAAGCATTCACGATACTCATTGACAGAGTCTGCTGTAGAATAGTTGGTAGGAAGGTACACACATATAACAATCAGCTTGTGGTTTGCTTCTATTTCGACTGCGATGATACGTTCATTTCCACAATCCAGTTTGTTCAATATACTTGTCCACTCCTTCGGCCAGGCAATGGCAACACCCGCTTTCCCTCTCGGTAATTTGACCCCAGATAGATTATCATAGCTATCAGAGCATCTTATGAAGCAGTCGTTATTTTCTAAGATATTTGCTAACTCATGCTTTTGGCATTCATAACACCAGTGCTCCTGGACACAAATGATATCATACGCATTGCATAGGTTTTTCAGAAACATTGCATTAGTTTTCGCACCTTCTATATTTGTAGTCACTACTTTTATAGCCTTGTGATTGTTTCTTCGTGTAGGATAGATTCTGGTGGTTTTTGTTTCAATGGTGGAATCTCTAAAAAATGAACCGCAGCGCTACTGTGCTTACTGGAAGTGTCCGCTTTCTTACAACTGTCCGGGTTAACCACGATGTTGTCCTTATCACAGTCTACATATATCACACTGACTTCTGCCGGCGACACGTCATCCGTTCTAATGCTCGAAACATGCGAAATTGTATTAGTCTCTAGACTATCGCCTCTCTTATCATACTCAGTGGTCGGTATATGTGTTTCAGAGTTACGTGTAGCTGGAACCGCCTGTACTTTTTGCGAGATATGTACATCGCTGTGCTCGTGTATGGCAGTTCTGGTGCTAGGGTGTCTGACACTTTGACCGGATGTATGCATCGCTCTCACTGTCCTACCAGCATTTGGTGCCTGTGCATTGCTTCTGTGCATATATGTATGCCTGTTGGAGTTCACATTGCCAAATGGTAAGTTATGTGGTGTAGGTTGCACATTATGTTGCACTGGAGGTATGCGTATCTGAGGAACTACACTAGGTTGTGATATTGTAGGATGTGGCAAGGTAGGCATCTGCTGGTATGTCAACGGTGTGTTCCCTTGGGTGACTGCATGTGGGAATAGTTGCAATGGTTGGTGTACCAATGGGATGCCTCCATGGGCGACATTGTGAGCATGAATATGCATTTGCTGCTGTAATAGCGGGGGGTTACCGTGAGTGACAGGATACTGTGGGGTATAGGGCACATAGCTCTGACCTTGGTGTATTCCATATGGAGATATGCTAGCTGTTTATCGCCGTTAAATTCAGTACCGAAAAAAGATACGGATGAAAGAAGAATTATTTTGGACTTAAGTTTACCTAAGGGTAATTCTTTAAATGATACGATTC
>JBEVXV010000349.1:0-5270 GCA_040505915.1 Sedimenticola sp.
GTGGGCCCGGCTTAGGTCAGGGTCAGTCGGGGCCAGGCTTTGGTCAGGGTGTACCGGGTATCAATAATTTCGGGGAAGGGCCCGGCTTAGGTCAGGGTCTGCCGGGTACCAGTAATATCGGGTGGGGGCCCGGCTCACGCCAGGGTTTGACTACTGTCAGTAATACCGCGCCCATTGAATCTAGTATTGTTGAGATAAATGTTGCCCAAAGTACTATGAGCAGTGTCAATGCGGCATGCAGTCAATCCAATGCAGTTAATGCATCTACATGTAACCAATCGAACTCGTCTGTAGCTATTAACAGGTGCGTTGACGATGTTCAAGGGGAAACGGGTAACCCTATTCCGGTAAGGAATGTGCGTACGATAACTTCTGGTAGGGGGGTTGCCAGGCGCTATGTTAATGACTCGCCGCCAAATTTGGAGTTGGGTGCTGGGGGCGTGAATAGCACTAATATGACACTCGCCGATTCGAGCAGGGGTCAAGGGCACTCAATCAATATCAGCGACGATGAAGTCGATGAAGAGGGAGATTTCACTGAATATGTCAGAAAAAGACCAAAACGGTACTTTGTCGGTGGGTTTAATGTTTCTATTACGGAGGATAAAATTACTAAATACATACAGAAAAGGGGACCAAAAGTTATTGGGGTTAACATATGGAGAAGTAAAAGGGATAACAATACCGCTGTAATTAGGCTATTCGTTGAAGACAATTCCCAACGTAGCAAACTGGAAGATAATGGATTCTGGCCTAGGGGTATAGAATGTCGACCATGGATGTCGCCTATAGCATTCAGAATCCAACGGTACAGGTCAAAGGGGAATAACTCTTATGGGAATACATATACGTACGGTCGGTCGGACATTGACGATTACAACCCGTATCTGTATTCTCATGAGGATTATGACATCAGTACTGGTGTATATGTATAGTAGTTGTTCTGTGCTCAAAATACCAATCATGGCTAGTACGATTAATTCTCTGAACCTTATGTGCTGGAATGCGACAGGTATAATGTCCAGTTGCACGTACTTGTGCGATGTGTTTCGTAAAAGAAATATCGATTTTTGCGGACTCTCTGAGCACTGGCTTTTCGAAAATGACTGCCATTTCTTAGATAAGATTGATTCCAATTACAAAAGTTATTCTGTATCTGACTATAGTTTGCAGACTCCTAGTAATAGAAAGGTTGGTAAAGGAGGAGTCGCAATCATGTGGCATCGCAGGCACAATGGCAGAGTTACGCCATTATCTATAGAAGACGATAGAATCATTGGCATACATGTGCTTGTTTCTGAGAGAGTGCATTTGTACGTGTTTCAGATGTATCTGCCGAGTAGGAATCATCCAATCTCGAAATATAGGGATTATGTAGAAAAAGTGGAGAATTTAGTAAGTTTGTATGCTGAAAAGGGCATTGTTGTATTAATGGGAGATGTAAATGCACATTTGCAATCAAAACATTTCATAAAGCGAAGTGATGATAGGGGTAAATGTTTTGAAAAACTGTTATTAGACAAAAATCTTATTTCGGCAAATACACTTGAGATGTGCACTGGTGCGCGCTCGAGTTTTGTTTCATATAACGGTGAATACGAATCACTTATAGATCATATTATTCTGCCCGTGGAGAAGCAAGACACTATACTTACATGCGAAATAGCTGATGATAATTCTCTGAATGTGTCAAATCATCGCCCAGTGCTATGCTGTGTGAATATTCCGCACTTTACGGATTGTAAACCGATGGACCCGTCTTCCAATATAAATTGGAAGAGGGTTAAGCAAGAGCATATTGAACTTTATTCTTATAATTTAATGCACGACACAGAAATACTATTTGCACTGTCTATGAATATGATGTCGACAGACGAAATTGACAAACTGTATTCGATAATCACAAGTTCAATATGTGATGTGTCCACGAATTCAATTCCAAAAACAAAATTTAGACATTATTTAAAGCCATACTGGAACCCGGAATTACAAAATCTTCACAACGACATGAAGTGTAAAAGAATTCGTTGGATTAATGCTGGCCAACCAAGAGGTAATACATATCAGTGTTATTCAGACTACAAAGCAGCTAAACGTGCATTTAGACGACTTCATAAAAACGGTGTTGATAAATATATGTCGGATTTGAATAGTGAAATTGATACGGCGGCGGAAATGGATAACTGTTACTTCTGGAGGTTAGTGAGTTCTCGGAAAAATAGATCATGCGCATCCCCTGGAGTGGAAATGACATTCAACGGTGAAACGATTAGAAACCCGGAACATATAGTGAATCATTGGGGATTGTACTTCAAGGAATTATACCAGCCATCGGAATTGGACCAATTCTCTTCAAGCTTCAATGAAACTACAAACGCCGAATTGAACTATATAAAGTGTTTCCTCAGCGGTGACAACAATTCTTGTGAATACATGCCTATTAGTGATGATGATGTGGCTAAGGCGGTCAAATGTTCTAAAACTGGCAAAGCATGTGGTGAAGATAGAGTATACTATGAACATATAAAGTATGGTGGCGAGTGTGTTATTCAACTACTGAAAAAACTATTTAACTCCATGTTGAAATTTTCATATATGCCACATCAGATGAAGCGTGGAGTTATAATTACGTTGTTTAAAGGTGGAAACAAGAAGAAAGACGACCCAAACAATTATCGTGCGATCACCCTCTCGTCGGTCATACTGAAACTGTATGAGCGAATACTTCTATCCCGGATGGAACTACAGGTACAGCCTCCAATGAACAAACTACAGGGAGGCTTCCAGAAACAGATTGGATGTGTCATGACCTCATTAATGTTAAAGGAATGTATTCACTTTGCGAAGGAACACGACAGCAAGTTATATGTCTGCTTCCTTGATGTTAAAAAGGCGTTCGATACTGTGTGGCACGCGGGATTATTTGTGAAGTTGTTTCGGCAAGGTGTCAAATGGTACGAACTTAAAGCTGTAATGAACATGTATGAAGGTATGTCGAGTTGTGTGAAAAGCCGAGGATACCAATCTGACTGGATACAAATTCTGCAAGGGACAAGGCAGGGTGGGGTATGCTCACCATTCTTCTATCTCATGTACATTAACCAGCTATTGTGTGAATTAGAGTCATCGGATATAGGATTTGTGATGTACAATGTCAATGGCTGCTGCCCAACGGTGGCTGATGATATGATACTGATGTCATATTCAAAATTTGGGCTTCAAAACATGATCAATATGTGTAACTCGTATTCGAATAAGTGGCGCTACCAATATAATGCATCAAAGAGTGCTGTAGTTGTTTTCAATGAGAGTCATCTAGCGTTTCAAAGAAATACGCGTCATTGGCAACTCGCTGGTCAAACGGTTACCGAGAGAGAACAATACACTCATCTCGGCGTCATATGTGACAAGTATTTGGATGACACAGCAAGTATTAAAATGTGTAATACCAAACTTCGAGGAACATTGTTGAGTTTAAGTAATTGCGGAATCGGCACTAGTGATTTGCATCCGTTAACACTACTAAAAATATATAGGTCTGTCGTACTGTCAAAAGCATTATACGGAAGTGAACTTTGGAATCAGTTATCTGCATCTCAAATTAGTGTGTTAGAGAGAGGGCATCGGTTCAGTGTCAAATATATACAATCACTGCCAACTGCGACGCGCACCGATATAGCACAAAGCATTGCTGGTTTCCACTCGTTGGAAATTGAAATTGACAAGCGAAAATTGTCATTCTTCGGACAACTGTGTTTACTGCCAGTGGAAACTCGCATAAAAGATATATTTAGTGTTAGATTAGTTAGTTTCGTAACGGGTCAACGAGGTCAACGAGGATTCATGCCTGACATATTCAGAATTCTGGAAAAATATTCGTTGCTAGAATATGTGAATAACTATGTTTCCACCGGCAGATTTGTGTCCAAATATACCTGGAAATCGATTGTGAACAAGGCAGTCAATGTATACGCAGAATGTAAGTGGCACGATCGTATGCAAACCGACACTACATTATCAAAATACAAACACATACACACAGTGGTAAATCCGTTTCATATGTGGTACCTAAGTAAGTTGTATCCGAAATATTCAAGACAGTGCAAAAACAGCGTATTTCTGTTAGCCAAGTTATTCGACTATGAACGCAGCGTGTGTTGTGTAAAGTGCGGAATCTGCACACAATCGATAGCAGAGCATATCATTCTATACTGTTGGAAAGTCGACCAGTGTCGTGATAAGTTCTGGCGATTGGTATTTGACACATTTGGTGAGACTGTCTACCTAAGATACATGTCATTATCAGGTACAGATCAAATTCAAGCGATGTTCTCTGGGTACCAACTTGGTCTCGACCAAGAAGACTTTGTACATTGGACGAAACTTGTGGTTACTACACTACACTCCATGGTGGTAACTCCGTAATTTTCATATTATATCATGGTAATCCCAGTCGTCTGACAATTCACATACCGTATTAACCGATTGGTATGGGCCTCCTGTTGACAATATAGACCTTGTGGCACTTTCGTTCGGCGCGAATGTAGTATTCATGCGCCTTCGCTCATTCTGATTGGGATCTCATAATGTTCCCGCGAATAGTGTGGGGCTCGATCAGAATGCGTGTTTTTCGCGCCGTAAGGTACCTATTGGCAGCCGGTGGTCGTTTGTTTCTAGGAGAATAGCTGGGTCATTGTTGTGCAGCCGTGAACACTGGCAGCTGGGTATTGGTGCTAGGCTATATACGTTGCTGCCGATGTTTCGGCTCGGGTTAAGCATCAATATGTTGCAGTCAACTTGTCGAAAGCTTACATTTTGCTGTATGTACTTATGTATATCTATATATATGTATGTGTGTGTGTATGTGCATTCATGTTTTATTTGTTTCACCTTGTATTGTACACGTATTGGTTTGTCCATGTATTATTTGTCATGCTAATATGCTCTCCACTAGGAGGAAATAAAGAATATATATATATATACCGGCCAAACTGGGCTGGCCTGTATGACACATGTACGCAGGTACACCCTTACTCTCGTAGTGGGTTGTCAAAACCTGGCAGTGACACATGTAAACAATTGGTCAAAATATGACTGCAAATGCGGAATCGTATTTCGCCATATAAATAACTGGTTAAAATATGACAGCAAATGCGGAATCATGTTCCGTCTCCTATTTTTCACGCATGTTTGGAAAGGAGCTCATATATCAAACAGTGTAGATCCTGATGAGACGGCTTGTTTCAAACTCATATACAAACAGTGGAGAT
>JBEVXV010000350.1:0-6643 GCA_040505915.1 Sedimenticola sp.
CTGCCTTGATCTGAATGCAAAGTGAGAGGACAGCCAAAACGACCAATTACATCGTTGAGCAAACGGTTAGCACACGTCTTGGCAGTTTGATCAGGTACGGCCATTATTTCCACCCATTTCGTGAAGTGGTCTGTTGCCAAAAGGATATAGCGATTGCCACGGGGCGTCAGCGGTAACGGTCCGAGTATATCGGTAGCTAACCTATCTAATGTCGCACCGACTAACATTCGGCCTAGAGGAGCGCGTGGCGTACGGTTAAGCTTTTTCATTGCAGCGCAAACATCACACTGCATAACCCACAAGCCCACATCGTCTCTCACGCCAAACCAGTAAAACCGCTGGAGTGTCTTTTCCAGCGTTTTCTTTCGGCCTAGGTGTCCAGAAAGTATGTTGTTATGCATTTGGTGCATAATTTCCCGCTTTAGAGTTCCAGGTACAATAAACTGAAGGTGGGAACCTGTGTCATTTTGCCGGTGAAAATGACGGTGTAAACATCCCCGGTGCATCGTGAGTGATTTCCAGATGCTCCAGTAATATCGTACGGTGGGACTGAGGGAAACTACGTGTGAATGCGACGGCCTAACCCCTGAGTTCAGTGCATCAATTATCACCCTGAGGTCAGGGTCATTGTACTGGGTTTCCTTAATTTTGGCCATGTTTTGTTCAGACATCCACTGATTAACACATGTAGTGGCAGCAGTTTCAGGATCAGGCGTGTCTGCTGACTGTACTTGAATAGACTTAGAACGGGTAGTGACACTGCGTACTGTGCTAGGTTCTACACTCTCTGTGCAAAGGACAGTATCAGTCGGATCTGAGGGGGTGCATGTACTTGGATGCTGGGCCATCTCGTTAAAGCGTTTAATGCATTTGGAGCAAGGGCCACACGGTAGCATTTCCAGATTATCATTATCTTGACAGTGGCAGTCCCATGGGTCTGGACAGCGGGACAATGCATCTGCATTCCCGTGCTTCTTGCCAGGCCTATACTCGATAACGAATTCGAAAGAGGACAGTATCTCGATCCACCGTGCTATACGGCCTTTTGGTTCCTTTAGTCGGAAAAGAAATGTCAATGCCTGGTGGTCACTTCTCACCAGAAATTGCCTGCCCAACAAATACTGTCTATAGTATTCCACAAAATGTCGCACTGCTAATAGTTCCTTGTCAGTTATACAATAATTTCGTTCGGCCTTATTCAATGTTCGACTCCCATAACTGACTACACGTTCACTTCCATCCTGTACTTGGCTCAGTATTCCAGCAATTTGCGTGTCACTAGCATCTGTATCAAGGATATAGAGGCCGTCGTTCTGTGGATGAGCCATGATATCTGAACCAATTAATTTGGCCTTCAGTGTATCAAATGCTTGTTGACAAGCGTTCGACCATACAAATGGTGCTTCTTTTAGTGTAAGTTGTGTAATTGGATGTACTAAGTCACTATAATCCTGGATAAAGCGACGATAGTACGAACCGAGCCCTAAAATTTGCCGCACTTGTGTTACATTTGTAGGAATTGGCCATTGCTTTATCTTAGCAATATTCTCAGGGTTTGGTTGTATCCCATTTGCAGATACCCTATGTCCCAGAAAATTGACCTCATCTTTCAACAGCTGCGTTTTGTCCGCCCGAAGTTTTAGTCCCGCTTCGCGGAGTTTACCCAGAACCTCATCCACTCTACTCATGTGCTCATCAAAACTGGCACCAAATACCAGTATGTCGTCCAAATAAATCAGACATGTATGCCATTGGAGTCCTCTCAGTGCGATCTCCATGAGGCGTTGGAAAGTAGCAGGGCTATTCGTCATACCCATGGGCATGGACAAATATTCATACAGGCCGTATTTTGTGCAAAATGCGGTTTTTGGTATGTCTGATAATTTTATTGGGATCTGATGAAAACCGGAAGTGAGATCAAAAGTAGAAAAGAAGCAAGCCCCAGCCACAGCGTCAAGGCAGTCATTGATTCTAGGTAGTGGGTAGGCGTCTTTTCTGGTTACAAGGTTGACTTTCCTAAAGTCCACACATGGTCTGATTTTGCCTGACTTTTTCTTGACAAGGCATATCGGACTCGCCCATGGCGAGTTGCTAGGCCGAATGATGCCTTGTTTTTCCATTTGCTTTATAACGTTTTCCTCTTCAGAAGCAAATGCGATGGGCACCCGACGTGGTGGTTGCTTGATGGGCGCATTATCACCCACATCAATGCAATGTTCCGCCAGATGTGTTAATCCTAGATCATATTCATCAACAGAAAAGGTGTCTGCAAAGTTTATCAGCGTGGTAGCTATCCTCTCCTTTTCCTGAGTAGTTCGGTCAATACTGGCCGACTCATATAGTTGTTGTAAATGATCCGGCATCTGTTGATGCACGCGTCTAAGCTGTGGTAATGGTTTGTGATCTTTGCAACTATCCATTTTCAAAGAACGCACATGCTTCGTATTTCCAATTTCGTCCTCATTTTCCGTAGAAATTATGACATGTGGATCTCCAACTATGGGTTCTGCCGTGCCGACTACAACGTCTTGATTGATTGATACGTCTGCCAGATTCGGATTCATCAGTCTGACCTTGTGAGTGACATTTAAATATATATTACTCAAGCTAGAGGCCATGGCTACACCATACCTCTCTTGAAAAGTAGATGATGGCTCAATTATTATGGTCCTATTGTCGACAACACAACCCGTGTCCGCCCCATCGACAAATACATCAATAATAGCCTCAGATCTACTCGGTATTACGAAGTGGTCAGCAGAGCGAACCTTCATCGCCTTCTGCGAACCTCCCACTCGAATACATGGTACAGAAATATCATTAAAACGCAAGGTGCCATCCCCATATTGGATACTTGCATTGCCTCTCAGAAGCATATCATGTCCTAACAGACCCTCGTCCTCTATATCTGCCACAATCATTTCCTGGTTCATCTCAACCGAACCAAGTCGAAGACAGAAATTGGCAATACCATATTGCCTCAGCGGTTTACCACTAGCACCGGTCAATCCAGTCGTTTTCACTAAAGCTGGTCGCCGACTCTCAGGAATAGACTCGTAAACAGCCTTAGAAATGACTGTTTTAGAAGCTCCGGTGTCAATAGCGAACACCACACTTATTCCGACAACCTGTGCTTCTACATACATTCCTTCACTGCGTGTAACTCGCAAAATTGGATTTTGTCTGTTTTGCTCAGAATCTGAACTACCTGGGTAGTTTAGAGAGACACTCTGTCCACCATTATCAGGATCAGTGGTTTCATTGACTGCCCCTCGTTCACTCTCAGTTACCTGATTTTCCAATGAATCAGGTGGTGTAGAATCAAAAGTAACATGTTGATTGGGTTGACTTGGGCCTACAGTAATTATTTCCGAAATTTTGTGCTGTTTGTGGCCATTTTTTGGTGAAATGTTTTGATCTGATAAATTGCGATCAATAGCGACGTCCTTTACTACAGGCATGTCTTCGCTATGGTTCGCGCTTGCTGTGGGGACCTCGACGGGGACTAACTTGACTGTAATATCACCGGCACTTGACGTGTGTGTTTCTGTGTGCTTGGTATGAGTTGCGTTTGTCGTGGAATCATGTGTAGTGTGTAGGTGGCCGTGGGGATGTTTTGAATTCTTTGTATCGACTAAATGAGAAATTTGTTTCATCATAGTTTTGAATTTGGTATCGTTTTCCTTCTGCGACTTTGTTAATTGGCCATCATGACAAGGGACCTTTCCATGGCCACTGGGATCGGTCCTGGCTAGTTTAAAGAGATGTTGTGTGCTTGTTGTGATTCTCGGCGATCTTGTGATCCCGATCTGTAGGCTGAAGGGGGCCTCCGGTCACCAGCTGGTCCATTATTTGGGAAGTTTCGCTGAATGCCATTAGCGATATTTGGCCTCGGCGATTGGGACGGGGGAGCAATCTGGTAAACTAATTCCGGGCAATCTCGTTTCACATGTCCGAAGTTTCGGCAATGGTAACATTGTATATGGGCAAACTTGTCACCGCTCTGGTTAACCGCAGGTTTATCTTCTTTGTTGGTCCCTTCACCGTTATCGAAGTAACGACAGAGTTGCTGCAGTGTCTGCAGTATGTCACGGTTACTAACATTACCATTTGGCGGTGTAAGTTGCTTTCGAACAATACTGGGTTTCCCATCGGCATTACCGACCTGCCTTACTGAGTGACGACTCCGCCCGAGTGGAGAACGGGAAACACTCCTTTGCCTATCGGGCTCATCGTCACTGTCATCGCTTTCATCAGAAAATGTCACTTTTCTGGAATTAACATATTGTGATGCGCCGCTGTATTCACTAATATTATCATAGCCATGACCTTGTTTGGCTTCCATATAATGTACAACGTGTCGCACAGCTTCCTCTATCGTGCTGGGTTCCTTGGACCATTCCACGGCAAACCGTAGATCATGATCGCGCAAACCCGACAGGAATCTGTCAACTAAAGCCTGTTGTCTGATTTCTGGGTATTTCTGCTCATACGCTCTGTCATACAGGCGCTTAAGCTCTGACGCATATTCTCCAACCGACTCCCTATATATTTGTTTGCGTCTACCGAATTGTATCCTATAAGTTTTGTGGGTTTCTTCCATCATAAAACGAGAATTCATTTCTCGTACCAATCGCTCATAATCAAATCTGCAATCACCGGGAATTTGATCAAAGACGAAGTCAGCGGCGGACCCATCCAGATGTTGCACCAGTTCGATTAAACATCTGGTATCGTTCCACCGATGAAGTTCGGCAACAGTCGTAAATCTAGCGTACCATACTTTCCAACTACTTTTACCATCGCCTGTGAATTTAGGAAGTTTTGTATTTCCTGTGTTTTGTGTGATTTGGCCGGTATGCCCGACCACAGACTCGGAATTCCGCATGACCGTGGAATTAGGTACATGTTGGGGTACATTTCTGTTACTGTTTGTGGGCGTGACTGTGCTCTGGAGTGTATCTGTGCATAATGTCCTGGAGTGTGTGTTTACTGTGTTTGCAGTTGATTTTCGCCCATCATTGGCCGACATACTTCCTGGGACAACACAGTACCTAGTCGGTGAACATGAACCGTCCCTATTATATGTGGTTCGAGAACGACTATCTGTGGTGGTGCAACCTGTTACACTAGGGCTTGGGTGTGTGTGGGGAGCGTTAGTTGATACTTCAACCCCAAGATAGCGAATATCTTTGTTAACATCTTGGATATGCGAAATACTTGGGCCTTGGCAAATGGTTTCGGTTTCATTACAGACCCGTTCTCGGTCTTTAGATAAAATATCATTCATCATGCCCATGCGATTCTGCATATTCCCAACCTCGTTCGCCAGATCTCGCATTCCATTTCCCATTTCTCGCATTCCATTATTTAGGTCTCGCAGTCCCGTTTTCATAATGTCAGAATTTTGTTGTAACACGCCGTTACAATCCTTCACGGATTGGGCCAAACTAACGATAGAATTCAGAAGAGTGTGCGTGTCTGCTGGCGAAAATATTAGGCTATCCCCTGTTGGACCCCGATAACGATTGTCGGTGGCAGTGTGTGTGTCTGTATCGCCACACCGCATTGGATTACCAACCCTATCCATACTGGGGGCATTTGGTGATGGTATCGCAGGATTAGATGGGAAAATAATTGCCTGCGCATTATGTGTAGACAAACTACGGGTTATGCGATGTTTGTGTCTGTCTACCTCTAAGAACGGCGCGGACATATTATAATCACCGCATTCCGCATCTAGGCACGCATTGATGTCCGTCCGTGTGTCTGTTAACGGTACACGTTCGAGAGGTGGACACATTTCTACGGACGTATCACTCGGATAACCAGTACCCCCCGGGCTGTGTAGCAATGTCTGTCGCGATGGATCAGTTAGTGTATCCGATTCAGAACCGGAAGATATATCTGCCTCACTCGTCTCCATGCCCGTGGTTTTCTCGGTATTATTATGACAAACTTTCTTTGCGGTGCGGCGCTTCTGTTTACCCATCATGTAAACAGCTGATTGTGTATTGAAACGATTGAGATGACGTCACACGGGTTTTTTTTCCTTGCAGTCTGACTAAAATAACAGCGTATTTATATAGGGGCGCCGTTAGGGAATTTTAATTCTCGTTTATTGATTTCGCAACCAGCGTAGATTCGGATCACTGGACCTTACGGTGTAAGATCCCACCGTCTGACACCATTTATGTTACGACCGAGCGGTCTAAGGACTTTTTATTCAGTGGTGGTAAACATTTTACGTCAGGATGGCACCAACTGTTATTCCGCCGTATTAGTGGGCGACTCTTCTGGGGTAATGTGAACTGGGTAGGACCCGTCTCTGGGACCTGGCTAGGAATACCTTGGAAGTTGGAGGGGCAACTCAAACAAAGGCAGGGTTAACATTAATAATCTCTCATTTATTTGATTTCATTGACATTTGCGTAATCCTGCCCGAAGTTGCTCCACGGACCTTCAGTTAAAACTAAATGAAAGGAATAAACGCAGTTTTACATCAATCCCGATGTAAACCTGCTTTATATCAACCCCGTTGTAAACCCCTCGCCACAGGGGAGGTAACTCTGATTAGTATTTACTCAAAGGCAACCCGCCAAATACAAATTCCGGTCTACTAACCACAGAGTTAAACGAACGG